>JACNFL010000194.1 GCA_014384685.1 Methanobacteriota archaeon | reverse complement strand
TATTAATTCCAATTCTAAAATATATGTCCATGAGGGATTATGGGCCATTCTTGAAATTGAATCGTCTAGAAATCCAGAATTGCAATCATTACTCTCATCTTTGGGAAGTGAACAATCTTATGTGGAATTAGAATCTTGGTTGCTAAACAATGAAACAGGTCGAGATATTTCATTCCGTTATCTTTCTCCAGATGGTCAACAGAGCGTTATTTCATTCCAGACATCTACTACTGATTGGAAAGCCACGGTCAATTTTGTTGATGAATTGTCTGATTCATTATCAGAGCATGGTGAGTTTAGGTTATCTGGTCGTGGCTTAATTCTCGCTCAAGTATCAGAAGATGTAGCATTTTCATCAGTTGCATCCACTGCGATTGTAGCAACTGTAATTCTCTTTACTTTAATTCTAATTAACGTGTCACGTGAGGAAAATAAGGTGAAAGGCATTGTCAAAGGTTTCACAATGTGGATCCCTCTTGCAGTTGTGGTTTTGTGGGTATACGGCTTAATGGGTTGGACAGGTTACCAACTTAATTCACAGACAGTAACTATTGGTGCACTGACATTGGGTCTAGGCGTTGATTATTCAGTTCACTTTGTTACCCGACTTGATGAAGAAATAGAACACGATCCATCAGCTGGCACATCGGCTTGGGTCTCAAAGACAAATGCAACAACAGGCCGCGCTATGATGGGTGCGGCATTAACTACTGCAGGTGGTTTTGCAGTACTCAATCTTTCATCACTACTTCCACTCAGATTATTTGGTCAAGCATTTGTAGTTGCCATTCTTTTGGCATTAATTTCAAGCATCATATTGTTGCCAGCGTTGTTTAGTTTGTTCGGATTAATTCCAAAACCAACACTTGATTCTGAAGAATGAATCAAGCGCACTCGCTATGAACAAAGACCACACCCCGAGTTCAATGCGCGAGTACTCAACTGACCGAATTGACCTGCGTTCGGATACGGTCACTCAACCTACTGCGGCAATGCGGCAAATGATTTCCACAGCTCCTGTTGGAGATGATGTTCTTGGTGATGACCCGACAGTCAAGGCATTGGAAGCACTTGCTGCGAAGATGCTTGGGAAAGAGGCTGCTTTGTTTGTTTCATCAGGTACAATGGCAAACGCGGTAGCGGTACGTGCTCATACAAATCCTGGTGATGAGATAGTTTTGGAAAAGCATAGCCACATTTACACTTACGAAGGCGGGGGTTATGCTGCGCTTTGCGGTTGCTCGGTAGCCCGGGTAAGCGGCCCATTAGGGATAATTTCCGCAACAGATGTTGGGGGTGCGATTCGCAAGTCAGAGGGCTCACAAGGTCACTATCCAGACGCTACTCTAGTGTGCATAGAGAATACCTCAAACCGTGGTGGTGGTTCTTGTTACCCTGTCGAAGTGATTGACGAGATTTGTGAAATTGCTAAGGCTCGGGGCTGTGCCGTTCACATGGATGGGGCTCGTTTGTTCAATGCCGCGGTTGCTAGCGGGATTTCAGCAGCGCGGTTGGTAGAGAAGTGTGATTCTGTTTCTATTTGTTTGTCAAAGGGTTTGGGCGCACCGGTTGGCTCTCTTATTGTAGGGAGTTCAGATTTTATCGCTCAAGCACATCGATGGAGAAAGATGTTTGGTGGCGGCATGAGACAAGCAGGAATTATCGCAGCAGCAGGGATATACGCACTGGAAAATAATGTTGAGCGGCTCGCGGATGACCATGCAAGGGCACGAAGATTTGGTGAGGCAGTGAACGAAATGGATGGATTTAGAGTTGATTTATCCGCAGTTCAAACAAACATGGCCTATGTCATGCTCACTGATGGCCAAGACGCAGAACAGGCCGTTCAAGGGTTAGCTGACCAAGGTGTGGATTTGTTTGATATTTCTCCTACTTCATTACGAGCAGTGTTCCATCTTCATGTTACTGACGAGGATGTTGATGCGGCAATCAATGCCTTTGCTCAGTTAAGTTGAGCATTACTTAATGGATTATCTCTGGTTCCCAAAATCCTTGGTGATATCTTCTCGTAGTGAATCGAGTAATGACCTTGGTTTTCCCGTTGAAGAATTTGTTTAGGGGTGCTTGAAAAATGGTGTGCAGATTCTGTCCACCCTCACCATAATATCGCCAGTTACTGCCTAGTAGAATTACATCATCCTCACCCAAAGTCCAGCCTGTTGAGTACAGGTAATTCATCACCTGCTGGTAACCAGCAGAGAAGTATCGAAATCGGATGATCACATCTTGAACTTGACCGACCATCTCCAAGGCCCATGTGTTCCGCTTCCACTCTCTCCTTCTGGATGTTCGAAGAGGAAGCCTTCCTGTGTTGGTGGGGGGCCGAAATGCAACTGTGTAGTCGATTCGAGTAAATTTCGCTCACGTCGATGATTGGGTCGATTTGGTAGGGAAAATAGTCGGTTGACTTCTCTCCTAACCCTGTGTAGGTCGATATTAGGGTCAATGTCACAATAGACGATATCCAATGAAGTGGGGACTTCATCGGTGATGGCCCCTTCGCCATGGATTGCATCCCGAATCAAGTGTAGCGAACCACCCAGGCCACCACCATTCCAGAAATCTCGACCACAAGCGGGGTACACGATTCGAAGATTATTTTTCATCATAAACACCTCCCATATCCTTTCGGTACAACTCTGAATATTCTTTTTGTTTGTCTTGCCAGTCTGTGATAATCTCTGGCCTTGCCTTGTGCATACCTATCTCCTTTGGCGGTGTCAATGATGACATCCTTGTGCATCGTTACAATGTGTGCTGTGCATAATTTACCATTCTCATCTGGCTCATAAGTTGGGTCTTGAGAGTAGAAGCACAGCAAGAACAAGTCATCGTGTTCTATGAGCTCGTCAATATAGTACTCAAGTCTCCTCAAATCGTTGTTACAGTACGCCAATTGCAATCCGTAGGGTGCTAGTGCTTTCGACCACGAATGTGGTGATTGTGAATTGATGAGAGGCATGAAATCCTCAGGCGCAACATCTGCTCCTGTGGCTCTAGCCAGCATCGCCAATGTGGTTGGCACACAGGTTGGACCTGATTGCCTGATGTGCGCCAACTCAAGGTTGTCAAAGAATGGCCCGTTTGGCTCATCCTCATCTGCAGCATCCCACAAAGGTGCGTTAGCGTTTGGCTTCCAAAGAAGGCTCATTCCCAGTCCTCCTCAAAGTCATCTGGCCATGAAGAACTGTCGTCTCTCATGTTGAGGCCTTGACTCTCTACATGCTTGGTGAAATCCTTCAACCTCATCTTTTCCATTTTAGTTTCAACTGCGATGTTTGCAGTCTTCGCTTCAATCAACATTTTCATTGCTATTATCAATTCTTTCAATTCTTTTCTTAACATATTTATTACCTCACTGGTACTCCCAATCTTCCGGAATTCCACCGGGCCAATCTTCTTCCCTTCTGTGCAAAATTTTGTGTAACTCAAGGTCTCTTGCACAAGCATCTGCCCATATTTTAGTATCATCAATACAGAGATTCAGAAGGGAGTATAGTGCTAATGGAAATGGCCCATCAATATCCTTGCTAATGCAAATTGAACCCTCTGAACAATAGAATTGCTCACCACCGTACTTTGGTACGTGTTCTGGGCACACCCAAAGGGGCCCAAGGCTATGTCCGATTTCGCTAGGCATGATATGCGGGAAAGGCATGGGGGCCAATCCAATGCCACTGAAACATTCCTGTTCACCATCCTTTGTCATCATAGGGTCACCCCACATTTCGGTTTGAAAGCAGATAACGAAGTTGAAAGTGTTCCCATGGACACCATTTACAGTGATGGCATAACCATCGAACTCGATATGCTCTGAGTCGTGTATGAACTGCATCACAGCCAACCAGTGCTCTCTTACGGCTTTGATTTCATTCGAATCCTCCTCAACTTCAAAGTGGATATCTGGATTCATCGCTGTCAAGCAAAGCTCCCAATCCGGCCAGTTATCCCAAGGTGTGCCTTGTTGGATGTTGGCTTGATTGTAGGCAACAAAGATGGTCATGATGTTCTCAATCTGCGAGAAGTTCGCATTGTTGTGGTCAATCATATCCTCAGGGGGGATGATACTTTTGTCGTTTGGACTCACCATGCACCCGACCTCCTTTTTCCAGTTACCCTAGTTGGATGACAGATAGTGCAGGTTGTATCCCAGCAAGGCCACCAGTATTCATTTTCGATGGAGTCAATGTGACCCCTATCGACCATCTTTTCCCAGAACGCTCTCGAGCATTCGGCCGCGTTGACCCAAATGTGATGCTCAGGGAAAGCGGACCTGATATCGGTAATCATCGCAGTGCCGTGGCCTTTGCTTCTATCTTCAGGCTCATTTACACACACATTGTGAATCTCAACCCAGTCATCCTGCATTATGACAATACATCTGCTGATGGGTGCCCTACCTATGTAGAACCAAGAATTCTCGTATCTGGTGTACTCCCTGAATCCAAGGATGTCGTTGATTGAAACGATTGGCGGACCGTTATCTGACATTCTTCCGATTGTTTTTATCGCAATTTTTCTTATATTTTTCATCATATTATTACTTCCTTTTTTGTTTTATTTCTCCTTTTTATTTTGTTTTGTCTGTATCTTGTGGAAGATTATAGAGGATAAACTCTTCAATAAATCCTGCATGGTAAGGCCACGAATATGTGAATTCATCATTTGCCATTATCCAAATATCAGTTTCCCAATTATTTGAAAAATAGTATCTTTTCCAAGAATACCATTCATCTTCAGACAAATCAGAATTGGTTTTGAAGAAATATCTTCTATAACCCGCACTTTTTTGATAGGTGGGTTTGCAAAACTCACTAATTTTTTCAATTTCTTGTTGTTTCATTTCTTGATATGCTTTGCAATACCTACTGAAATCTTCTTCCATACTACTCACATCCATTTTTTCATTTTGTTTTGTGTTGATTTGGTGGGCGTGCTGGGGGTCGAACCCAGGTCGAGGGAGTCGCAGTCCCAAGTGATATCCACTACATTTACACGCCCATGTAGTAGCCTCAAACCGGCGAGGGTGCCCGGAGTCGAACCGGGATCTAAGGGTTCGAAACCCCCGATGATATCCGTTACACCACACCCCCAAAAATCGAGCGAATTCAATTTGAATTCACCCTCCGGTTCAGAGCTTGGAGAGTGGGAAAAAACTGGGTTACAATTTGGTGAATATACGCTCATAGGATCGAACTCGTCTGCGATGACGATCCCACCTACTGAACTTTTTCCAATGCATTTTACTCACCTGTACTTCGCAGTAAATAGGGAGATACAAATCTCCTATAAAAAACTATCGTTCGCTTGCGCTGTTTTTGGCTATGTTTCGGAAAAAAGTGTTATTTTATAACATTTAAGCAATTTTACCCGAAGGGTAATATTTCGTAGAAATCACGACGCTATGTTAATATCAATGATTAATTAGTAACAAAGACACCCGTAGGGTGTCGTAATTTAGCGCTTAGAAATATTAATCAGTGCTGAAATAATAGCCGACATCCACACTGGAGCAAGGATAATCAACTCAGGTGTTGCCGCTTTCTAAAGAATCAGATATTTGGTTTAATGCCAATGAGAATTGATGATAATCATTCATTGATATAGGGTCATGCATGCTCAAGAAACAATGCAATGCACATACTGCTCAAATGAAGCCGAACATTCCGATACTGAGGTATTGGGGCATTCGTCATGCGCACGTTGTGAAATGGTTCTATCACATATCTGTAAATCGGACCGCAAGTTTCGCCCCGATGATGCATCAATTGTAACGGTACGTGGGGCACTGGAAGACGTTGACAGAACTGATGATGCCGCAGTTTGGGAAGCATTGATTTCTGCAGGCCCTAGTATAGCAGATGCACCGGCTCTGCAATCGAGTAAGGAACCGCGCAAACTATCACGCTATAAATTATCAAAATGGAAAAAACATTATTCTGAATTGATATCAAATACTGAGAATGTTTCCTTTGATAAATTGCCACTTCCAGGGGGCAAGAAAATATTGGTGCATACACGGGGTGACATTTTTGGAGAACGTAAGCATAAATGGTGCCAAGAACCTCTTGCTGACCTCGCTGAACATTTCATAAATTCAAAAGGTTCTACCACAGAATTCTCAGATTGGTTTGAGTTGACACAACTTCTCAAAGTTACAACCCAATGTCTCGTTAACAATGAAATATCCACTCACGCTTGGTTTCAGAGTGGCTTTACAGAATGCCTACCACCTCTTTATGAGAGTGAAATTGAAAGCATGTTTCTTTTTGATCCACCTTATGGAAGAACAAGTAGATGCCATCCATTCATTCGTTACGCAACATCATTAGTTGAAACTGATCTTCCTAGTTTATTCTGTCAAAAAAATTCAAAACATCTACCGGAAATGTGGCTTGAAGTAGAGCGCCAACTTGGTAGTATCGCTACTAGTTGGAGAAGCATCCTTGAATCTGATAATGAGTACGCCAGAAAATCTGTTCAAGGGCCATCATTAGCAGTATACAAACAGCGATTGCATCTAGTGGTACGTGGACAACATGGTTATTCACTCAAGCAATTACCACAAAACATGGATGTATGGCGTCATCTAATTGGTTGGTCACTATACCATCCTAGTACTGAGCAGAATAACTACCTAAGAGCGATTCAATGGGCGATTGATTGTGACGATGATTCTCTATCTATCGGACCTAAACCTGAATTTAGAGCCCTTTCTTTTCTTGCCCAGACATGTGAATCATTGGGTGAATCAGTCATTTTGTCTAGTAATGATGGGTTCATTGTTGAGGGCACGTCATCCCTATGGTACTCGGTTCGTCCTTTAGGGACTACAACAGATTCAGCAATAGAAGTACATGCTTTCCGAAATAAAAAAGCGGCTCAGTCATGGAACAAACCTATCAAAATTTGTATTCAGTTAATTGAATATGGAATAAACGAATATCCACTTGCTGACATGTTAGCTGCTTATCTTCTGACTCTTCGCAATGACCAGGCGAGTGCTGAAAATGTCACAACACTACTCAATATACACCAAACGTGGTTTGAAAATACGATGGGAAATAGTGCTAAAGATTGGTCCGAGATGTCTAAAAATCATCCATACGGTTTCCATGTAGATGACGATGATGAGTGGGAAGAAGAATGGGAAGATGAAATATTTGATGACGATGATGAAACACATCCTCCTTTCGGGCTAGAGTTAGAAGAACAAAATCGCCTTTTCTTTGAGTGGTTAGAATCGGGTGATGATCACGCCGAATTCGTAACTTCCGTACAGGATCGCCTTGAAGAGGGGACGGAAGCGGGGCAGATTACAAATGAAGAAGATGTTTGGGAATTCGAAGCCGAAGCTAGAGGTGAAAGCCATTGTATTAGAAGCCAATCTTGATGGCATTTCCCGGTATTTTGTTGCATCTTTCAAAAAGGGTAACTAACATTTCAATTGTGAAGGGGTTTCCCTTCGGTGTATTTGAGATGAAGAAATGTATTACTTGTGCAGATAATTTGAGTTCAGAAGATATTGGCTGGTGCAATCGTTGTGCTCAGTTTGCCCCGCTTCTAGTAGGGGCTGGGTTTGAGGGTCGTCCGACCCTAAAAGCAAGGCAGTCCATCAATGATGTTCTGTCTCCTAATCGTCAAAGAACAGCCCACCCTAGGTGGCGAGCTATACTTGATAAATTTGACAATGGTGAAAGCGATTGGGCTTTCAATTCCTCTCATGCAGCCCATGATGATAATGACCCATGGTACGTAATTGATGAAAAAAGAGAACAGCAACTCAAACAATTGCGTAACAGTCTTTGTATTCCAAATCGTGATGATGATGATAGCGATAAGATATTGCAGAAAGGCATACCACTTCCAGATGGAAGCCACCTCTCGAAGATTTCTGAAATTTGGGCGATTGATGGTAGGACTTTACCCGGCCATGTCCCTTCAAATCATCTACTTAGGGCATTGACTGGTAATTCTAAAGAGAAGAAGCGGTTTGAGAATTGCGATTGGAATCTACTGCTTACAACTCTCTTAATTGTTGCAAACCGCCGAGTTGATAGACACAATGTACGGGGCGATTACCAACGTCGGCAGATGAATAGGATGCAACGCATATTGTTGCGTCGAGAACATGCCCCCGGTCGCGCTTTATTTGAAGGGGCAGACCTCTTTTTACGTTGGAATGCTGGTATGAACCGCTTAGCCGCTCGTGCTTTCGGTGGTCGTGTGGAACATGGTATGGCACCGGTTTTCAATCAAATGGTGGACGAAATTCGTGGGATAAGGATGGAAGAAGGATGGACCGAAATTGATTGGGATTTATTAGAATCAAATAATAAATTGTGGGTCAAGAGATGGCGTGAAGTTATGGATAGTGGTACACCATTAGCTACAATGCGTAAATGGGCCGGGCCATCACTCCGCATTCATCAAGGGAAACTACAGATTAGGACAATCAAAAATGGTAAGTGGATATGGTCACAAATTCCTCCTTGGCCAAGACTTTGGGCACTTTTGACAAGTTGGGCACTGTCTCCTCCATCTTCGGATGAGCATCAATATCTCAGAGCATTACAATGGTGTTGGCATGAAAATGAGGGGGAGTTAATGCCCGCAGAACCAGAGTGCCGCGCCTTATTATTACTGAGAGGTATTTGTGATTCAGATAAAAGAATCACAGTCTCAACTCAAGGTGAGTTTCATATCACAATTGAAGGCACATCTGGGCTATTTTATTCAGTTGGGCCAGGGCCAGGAGCACATGGTGCTAGATTTACCGTGGCTGGGTCAGACAGTCTTGAAAACCTTGAGGATGGAAAGTCTATGCCTTTATGCATCCACGAAAACGGGTCCTTCAAACAATTACCTGTTGGTGACGTGATTGCAAGTGTCATTCTTACATTGATGGATGATTTGACGTCTGCTGATAAGTTAGAACCTCTTGCCAAATTCATTTCTGATAATGGATTAAGGGATGCACCCCCCGGTGGAGACAGAATGCAACCACATCTAGAC
>JACNFL010000072.1 GCA_014384685.1 Methanobacteriota archaeon | reverse complement strand
GGTGACAGTACCTATGAGAGAGCCAGTACTACTGTTGTAACTTCTAATTGTTGGGGCTTGATAGAGATTAGTAGTAGCCCACTGTGCGACAAAAGTTTTGCTTCCTTGGTAAGCCACAGGACCAGCATAATTCCAAGCGCCCCCAGAATAAGCCGAATAACCCTGTGTAGTGACTCCTACTAAATCAGAATCAGCAAAGCCAATAGCTCCACCAGTTGTGTTGTGGACTGCATTTGGTGCACTGGAAATATCACTCGTTCTCGTTAAAGCCCAACTCGCTTCGCTTTGCATTTCTCTAAGGGATGTTTGATCGTTACCAACATCAATAGTAGTTCGATAATCATATGAGAAGTATGGGACGTTCATGGGCCCATCTGTTGTTGAAGGGCCACCAAAGTGTGTATTGGTGCTTGCATTAGCCCAAGTAGTTGTTGAAGGTTCTCCAGTGATAGAGAAACTTGCTGATGTTACTTCCGCTCCATAAGGCATGTTTACTCCTGCAGTTCCACCATTACCTTGACCGGCAAAGGTGTGGGAAAAACTGGTAGTGCCATCAGCGAATTGGGTTTCAGTAGTTGCCGCGATTGCAAATGACAGTGTTGTAGACAACAGCATTAATCCGGCTAAGAAAAACGAAGTGAATTTGATTTGATTGTTGCATCTAAACATAGGCGGTCCCTTAGGGGACCGTTAGGGATACCATTTCAATCCTTTGCACTTAGAACTAAAACCAATAAACCGAAACTGTATCAGTCAAGAGGCTTTCGAGCATACGGGATTGAGATGGCGGCAGGCAAAAAGCGGAAAAAATCAAAGCGGGGTTTGAAGGCATATTTTGAAGAATTTTGGGAGAATCAGAGAGACCGTCATTTGGTCATTTTGGGGATGCTGACAGTTCTCACTTTTGCAATGATTTTATGGGCGATAGCATTTTTCTCAATGTTTTCTTCAAACGCACAACAGGAAGCCAATAGTTGGGCGGATTTGACGGCTGCAACATGGGTTGGAGTCTTACTTGCTTTCGTTCTCTTATTGTTTGTCATACCCGAGTTTTTCCATTATCTTGGAGTACGCAATTCTCTAGTTGACATACTTGAGACAGACTCCCGGGCTGAGTTACAGAAAAACAAGAAAGAATTGGATGAGGGGGCGCAACTACTCGCTGGCGCGTGGCCAGCAAGAATTGCAGCTAAGAGAGTGGAGTTAGGTTTACGCCGAGATATGCCTGAAGGAATGTCATTATCAGACACCGGAGAAAACTCATTACTTAGCGAATGGTTGAATACAAAATATTCTCGATTAGCCCGGAGATTTCCCGATTCTGATCTACTCAAAGACCCAGGAATAAATAAATTAATAATTTTCAGTTCTCTTACTGGATTGGTTTTATTTGTCTATAATGCACTGATTGGATTAGCGCGCGAAACGGTATCTAGTCCACGTAATATGACAGTTGATTTCACCTCCATCATGAACGGTGGCGAATACAATGCGACTTGGGCTCCACACTTTGATTTGGTTGGGGGTCTTATGATTGCTATATTTGCGGCTATTCTTTTCATGACTGGACCGGCATTTACTGACGAGGATGAATCAGAGAGTGACTCAATTCAAGAAGAAGAATGAATGAGGCGGTAATAGATGGCCACACCCTTAGGCTGGATTCGCGAAGCATTACTTGCCATCGGATTGATTTCACTACTAGTAATTGGTCTGTGGGCCACTACTGGTTCCATCCCCCCAATGGTAGTAGTTGAGTCATCATCAATGATGCATGATAGTGAAGGAGAAGTAGGGGCGATTGACCCTGGCGACCTAGTTCTCGTCATGTCAACGTCGCGTCGAACTAATATTGTCAGCATGGCAGAAGCAATGGAGGAAGGTGGCGAATGGGAAGGATGGGAATCCCATGGCAAACCTGGAGATGTTATCATCTTCAAGAAAAATGGTGGTATTGACACTCCTGTAATTCACCGTGTAATCCTTGAAGCAGTAGCCAACGACACAGTCACTCCGACTAACCGTTCACTCCAACTTTGCCCACAGGGCAGCAGTTGGGACCCGATATCAATTGATGCCGATGGGCAGGCAGGAACATGTGTCCTCACATGGGATGCACCAGGAACTACAGTATTGAATCAAGCCTCAATAAACTGGTCTTTTGACAATGTCGAATGCCCTTCAAACCCACATGGATTGATGGTTCAGGAGTGGGACCCAGGACACGCAGGATACCTTACTTTGGGTGATAATAATCGATGTGATGTGGACCAAGGATCTCAGGCATATCCCCTTGCGGGAGGTCTTACAGATGAAAATGGTAATCGAGTTACTGCGGTACGTTCAGACTGGGTAGTTGGGGTAGCAGGTGCTGAACTTCCATGGCTTGGTGCAGTCAAACTAGCAGCCTCATCAAATTCGGCACAAGTTACAGGTCACAGTTGGAGAATGCTAGGTGCAACAGCGGTCATCCTTTTACTGGGAACATTTGTTGTTGAGCAGGCTACTGAAAGGTTGTTGATTGGTGCTCCTGAAATCGCTCAGGCGAATAAAGAACAGGAAAAAAATACTGAAGAAGAGTAAGCCATTTATTCAGATAATCATTGGTATAAAGATGATTAGAATTAACATCCCCATCAGAATTAGGCTTGACATACTAGAAACTTTGTGGGCTGCATTCCGCACACTTATTGGATGGGTATTAGATGAAAACTTAGCGAAGAAAGCAAAGTAGTCATGCAAGCGGTCTCGTAATAGATGGCCTCCATCAAATGGTAGAATTGGGATTAGATTAGCGAAGCCAAGTAACACATTCATCCATGTTATCCAAAATAACAGATGAAGCAAAATCATAGTTCCTTCCAATCCAAGGAATGTGTTACTATCAAGAAGTTGTAATTCTTGTTCATGCATAATTTCACCTTTGTTATCAATTGGATTAAAGATGAGTGAGAACGGCTGAACGGCTAATCCTACAACCAATGGAATAGGGTCTTTTGAAGCACTTGATGAAAGAGGTCCGGCTAGGCTATTTGCCCCAGCATCATTTGAGGCTAATCCCATGACACCTAGGAACGCATCTCCTTCTTCTATTCCATACGCAGCGAGAATCTGAGGATCTGTGCCTAAATCAAGTTGGTATTGATATTGGTCAGCAAGAGTTAGATTGATGTCGCGTTGCTGCCGCTCACCTTGACTATCCGCAATAGTAAGAACGGTGAGAGTGATGTTATCGCCAGCTTGATGTGAGTCAAGGAACGAGGTGAAATCATCTCTGTCAGTTATTTCAGAACCATTTGCATGTGTTATCACTTCCCAAGGTTGAAGGCCTGCTTCAGATGCTGGTTGCTGATCAATTATTCCTTCAGCATGCACTCCATTGATTGCTGGGCCAAGGGTGTTGGCAACTAATGCCATGGCGATGAAAAATATGAATCCGCCGTAGATATTTATTGCTGGGCCAGCAGCAAATACGCGCTGACGTTCCCGTCTAGGTGCTCGCAATATTTCTCTACCTTCTGGCTCTGCAAATGCACCAATAGGAATCAAGCCTAGAATTAGTAATCCAAAACTGCGAACTCTCATCCCATGTGCACGAGTTAGAATCCCATGCCCATATTCATGAATAACTAAGGCAATAATTAGGCCGATAAGACCCCAAACTAGTGGGATTGTTGGTGACACACCAGGAATTAAAATTATTTCAGATGGTGAAGCAGATTCAATTTCAGTTGGATTCATTATTGTACCAATAAATGCAAGAACGAAGAAAATAAGGACAAAAGCACTGATGAATCGACATGTCCACAATCCGATTTCTCCAAAAACCCTCCATGCTTTTCTTGGTTTTGAAATAGCATCCAATACCTTCTGGCCCCGATTTGTACGAACCATTAGGATGATTCCTAGAACTCTAGTAGCATCCCATTGGTCAAGAATACCTTGTGCTTCAAGTCGCTTGAGTAGTATGTACCATACTACAATTCCGAGAACTGACCAATGGATTTGGATTGCAATGATGCTGGCTATGACAATGAAGATGAGTTCGCGAGAGCGAGATGTCCCCTCCTCAGTTTGCACGGGGGTTGCTCTGCTCTGTCCTCTTTGAACCTGCTCGTTAAGTGAAATGCATAGCACTCATAGGTGAGTACTGCTTGAGAAGGGTGATGACTGAAGATGAATCAGATGTATCCGAGGCCCACAGTATTGAACGTAGGCTATCCGATTTGAAGCGTGAAGTTGAAGCAATTAAGCGATTGATAACTCAAGCATCGTTGAAGCGGTTGACCACTGAGATTAATCGTCAGGAATCAGAAATAGACGAGGTAAAAGCAGAACTTCATTGTAAGATATGATGTTTTTAGGAAATTCACAGTCTGAATTTCTTAACCCATTCCTCGGGCTCTTGTTGTTTGAGAATAGCTTTCTGCGCCTCTTCCATTTTCAGTGTCTCTGCCTTTTCGGACCAAGCATTTGCTTTGGAGCGAAGAGTTTCGGCAGTTTGTGTATAACTATCAGAATCACGGCATAGTAATGATAGAAATTTGTGAAGTGGCAATCCTTCATCCCAGTCCAAGTGAGGTGTGCCATTTCTAGTCAAAGGTAGCGATGGTAGGCGTCTAGATAGTACTGAAACCGAACCAGTCAAGTTTGTAGTTTCAACCTTGAAAACACGCCACGAATCTCCACGCACTCCTTTCAGTCTCATAGCATATAATGGCATCAAGCCGCAACGCTCACCCTCTTTTTGTAAATCGAGGTACTGCTCCATTGTTCTTCCAGATAGATATACCTTTTTTTCCTTAGTTGCTTTCACTTCTATTGGAAATGAAATATCTCCGCGCACCGCTAATAAATCACCTGCGCCAGCAACTCCACTTCCGGCTGCTCGGACGACCAAAAAAGGTCTCCTGATGACTTGCATTGCCCGTGCTTTCTCAGCGGCGTTACAACTTCTAGTAACAGCCCTCACTCCATCAGGTGAACCAATCAGAACGGCGCGCAGTTCCCGCTCATAATGAGAAGCCATCGTTCAGCACGCTCATCCTTTCATTCAAGACCATGCCGGCGAGATTGACGTATCGCGCGCCGATTCTCAAAGAAATTGACTAAATCCGGTCAAATCACCGGAACCATTGACAAAGGTCGCCGCCCCACACCTATTCGTGGGAGTACTAATCATACGGACGGCTGATTTCAAATTGGCCTATCGTTTGATGAAGGCATTACGAAGGCGTGGAGTTGAATTTCTTCAAGTTTCAGAGAATTCACCTCTACCGCACGATGCTTCTGTATGGCTTGGAACACCAGAAGAAGTGTTTGCGAGTAAAGTTGGTAATGGAATTCCCTGTACATTAGAGGATGTAGCAGTTTCAATAGACCGTGCACTTCACCTTTCAACCCTGAAAGACCCTACAAGAATACTCGCTTTTGGTATCGACCCAGGGCCACGTCCAGGTTTGGCGTGGAATTCAGATGGTAAGCCCCTTGGGACTGAACAAATGGAAGATGTAGACGATACAGTAGACAGAATCTGCCAACTGGTAAAGTCCATTCCACATGCAGTAGCTGTGGTAAGAATTGGAGATGGTTCACCGACAATAGGTTCACGCCTTGCAAACATCTGTTTGGCTAGGGGTTTGAGAGTAGAGATGGTTGATGAAAGGAGAACTTCAACGGGGGTTGGCCGCCATGAGCATCACGCTGCAGCAGCACGAATTGGACAAATTATTGGTGAAGAGGTGACTAGTAAACGCAAAGTCAAACCATCCACAGGAGAGGTTAGGGAAATCCAACGTAAATCACGTAGTGAGAGCGGGGGGAAACTTACCCTTCCAATTGAATTAGCACAAGCTGTTGCTGTGGGAAGGCTGTCAATGGTTGAGGCTTTTGACGAGTATGAAAGACGCCGTGAAAGCCTCATCTAATTCAGTAAGTTACTATTGGATGATTACCGGCAACCTAGATTAATCGCGTTAAGATTGCACAAATCATCAGATAATTTTGAGATCTGATTGCTTTTTATTTGCCAACTGTTCTAGTAGATTGTCAACAACGATTTTGAAAGCAGCAGAGGAATCTCCATCAGGGTCAGCCACAATGCGGTGTACCCCATCATCCCCTCCTCTTACAATGCCTGGGTCAAACGGTAATTTTCCAAGGAATGGTACTTTCAATTCCTCGGCTGCGGCTTTGCCTCCGCCACTCTTGAAGAGGTCTAGAACAACCGACCAATCTCCTTCCTCATCAGTTTGAACGTTCATACTAACTCCTTGAGGTCCTTGGACTGTAATTTTTGAGGATGGTTCAGCAGTACCACGTAAGTTGAAACCACTCATGTTTTCAACTACTCCGAGGCATGGTAGTTTGAGTGTTTTAGCGAAGTTAATTGATTTCCGACTGTCTAGCAGTGCAACATCTTGAGGAGTTGTAACTACTACGACTCCATCAATTTTTGGAAGTGATTGAGCTACTGTGAGTGGTTCGTCTGATGTGCCCGGTGGGAAGTCAATGATTAGGGCATCTAACTCACCCCACGCAACATCACCGATGAATTGCTGAATCGCGCCTAATTTGACCGGTCCTCTCCAGATGACCGGTGCATCTTCGTCTTCCAAAAGAAATGCCATTGAGATTACTTTGACACCGAATGGCCCCTCAACAGGAAATATTTGGCCTTCTTCAACTTGTAAATCAGCCCCCGAAATCCCCAGCATTTTTGGGATATTTGGACCAGTAATATCAATGTCCATTATGCCGACTTTCTTGCCTTGTTGAGCGAGGGATAATGCCAATCCTGTAGCAACAGTGGATTTCCCTACACCTCCTTTTCCGGAAAGAACCATGACTTTGTGTTTAACATTCTCAGCCAATTGAGTCATTCTTAGTTTACGCCTCATTTGTGCATATGCCTGTTCCATCTGCGCCTTCTGTTCATCAGAAGCCGCTTCTGGCTCTTCCTCAGGCGTTTTTCCATCATGATGGGAGACCGGTGAATCACTCATTGATGTGGCGAGATTGCAGTCATTCTTCAATCATTGTATCAGTAATTAGTCATAATAAATTGCAAATATTAGGAATTAAATGATGTTCGGACAAACGCAATTGCCAAAGGCAACACACCAAAAGCACAACTGTAAGCGGGGGTGGGTCAGCATGGCAGGAACAGCAGTTTACATCACTTGGGTAATTGCTTCTTTACTCGGTGGAATTCTGCTGATGCCGTTTTTCCGACCTGCTGGAAAACGAGTTACATTAGCTGGCTTTGTTGATATGTTTCGCCGCTATTGGTTACATATTGCATTAGTATTCAGCATCTATCTTTGGAAAGATTTGCTCGATGGTTTAGACCGTATTTTGATGGCTAATACCCACCTAGACATGACCCCGTTCGTTTACGCCATTGAGGGTGATTTGGTTTTGTGGGTCCAACAGACTTTCCTCAACGATATGTTGACTTTTGTATTAACTCATTATTATGTTGCAGGATATATGCTATTGACATATACAGCCTCACTTTATTTCACCTATTTTGATGACCGCTGGATGGCAGATAGAGTCCTGTTATCGATGTTCTTTGTCTATGCGTTGGCAGTACCATTCTACCTTTTCTTCAACGTTCGAGTGACGGGAGACCATATCCCCGAAATGCAGGCTTTGGCCTATCACTTGACTCCGGAGATCCAAACTTGGTTCACTAGGATTGACCCGTTCACTAATGGCATGCCTAGTCTGCACATTGGCATACCGTTCACGGTGTGGTTAGGACTACATCGCTGGGACCACGATGAAAGATGGAGAAAATACCGGATTTTCGTTGGTGTATATATCGCAATCACTGCATTTACAATCATCTATCTTGGTATCCACTGGTTTGTTGACATCGTTGGTGGAATTATTGTTTCCTTCTTAGCGGTTAACTTAGCAGATAAGTATCATGCTTGGCTGTGGTATAGGCTTGATGAGAGAACTTTCAATGCACGACTTGCATGGTTGTTAGCAGATTTCAACAATCCGAAACGGGTACTATCAGGTTGGATGTCTAGGTCAGTACAGTGGTTGAAAACGCCATCAACAACACAAACTGGAACTGCGGTGATGTTGCTGTTAGCAACTACCGGTGGAGTGCTGTTGTATGACGCAACCCACCAAGATTTCCCCGCGGATGGAGTAACCTATCCAGAAGCGGCTGCAGGTGCAGACGGATGGTTGGTGGCTCTTGATGCAGACGAAAATGGTAACTTGAGTGCAGTCATTATTGATATTGAAAATGATAAGACTTACCACAACAATCTAGATTTAAACGAGGATGGCAACCAATCTCAATGGGGTGTGATTAATGCCTCTACAGAAGTCCTCATCTCTGAAAATCATGCTGTTGTTTGGCAAGGATATCGAATAATCACACTGAAGTTTTCGAATCCAGGAACGCACGCGTATGGTAGAACGACTGGTCCGCTTTACACAGACCTCGCTCTTCTTGATGATTCGAATGATAAGCAAGCCAAGTTATTCGCGATTGATGATGGTGTGGTCATCGACTTGCAAAGCACCGCCCCATACGAGGTGTTTACATCAATTCCTGATGATGATGTAAATCTCATTGATGGTGAGGGGAATAGTTTAGCGTGGGTAACGGAAAGTTCACCTATGACAGCTAATATTCTCTCACTCGATGGTGTGCAAAACACTCTATCTGTTCAAGTAAACGCAACTGTTGATTCGGCAAAGGATGAGCAGGTGTTAGCACTCACTGGCGCCATAGTTGACTACGCAAACGCGAGCATTACTGGAATTTCATTTGACAAAAATCATCTAGTAGCGGAGGTAAATTCCGTTACAGCGAAGGTGATCCCTCCGTCTCCGACTATTTGGCGAATTTCGTCGAAGATTGGTGTTATTCCCATATTTTGAAAGGGGATATGAAGTACCGGGATTTGGCCGAGGGCTAATTATTCGAACACAGAAAGGGCGGGGAGAATACCCCGCCATTTTTTTTGTGCCTGCAGATGTTGAATATTTAAATACCGGTTGAGGTTTTGCCCACAGGCCGATTTTTTTCCAAGATCCTGAGTTTCTGAG
>JACNFL010000199.1 GCA_014384685.1 Methanobacteriota archaeon | reverse complement strand
TACCAACTCTAGTATTGTTGGTTTTACTTGCTTCTGCATTTTCCCCTGCTCTTGGGGGAGCAGTGCAGAGTTCAGGTTCTGATCCTCTAGGGGTTGAGTTCACAGATGTTAGTAATATCACAGGACTTTCCAATATCTCATCTGGGCCGCTTTCAAACTGGGCATCTTATGGCCCAGGGACATCATGGGGTGATTATGATGGAGATGGCGATTTAGACCTGTACATCACCGCTCGCTTTGACCAACTTGGAATGGAAACCGAAGAAAGTTTTGCAGAAGGTACAGAACAGTCGGTGATTGATGCTGCAATAGAGGAGAACCGCTCAGGTCAAACATTTTTGATGCGAAATGATGATGGCCAATTTGTGGATGTTTCAGTATCTGCAGGTGTGAAATTAGTCAATTCAACAGCAATTGGTGCAAGTTGGGCAGATTTTGATGGAGATGGAGATGTAGACCTTTACATCTCAAAATTTGGGGTGGCAGATTTTTCATTGACTGCAATTAATTCCGGTGGCGAAGAAAATATCATGTTTTCAAACAATGGCGATGGTACATTTTCTGATGTTACTGCACTTACAAATCTCGGGAATCCAGGACATTCTACTGGCGGGGTATGGGCTGATTATGACCACGATGGTGACCTTGATTTGTATTCTATAAATTCGGGAATTGTTGATGAGAGGGATTTTGATATGTGGCCGGAGACAAATATACTCTATCGAAATGATGGAGATTCCAACGATGATGGGGTCCCCGAATTTAGTGACCAGACAATTGAAGCTGGTCGCATATCTGGTCAAGAACTAAACCCTACCGAGGATTTTATCCCAGCGGTTTCAAATGAATCGAAGGATAATGCACCTGAAGGTGCTCAGGGTGGGGATGTAGTACTTGGTAATGGTAATGTTCTTTCACCAGCAGGTACAGGGGTTACCTGGGCTGCATTATGGTTTGATTACAATAAAGATGGTTGGGAGGACCTTTTTATTGCCAGTGACTTTGGTATTTCCCCATTATACGAAAATAATGGTGATGGCACTTTTGATTTAGTCACGGTGGAAGCAGGGTTGTTACTACAAGGGACTGGCATGGGCGCCCATGCAGCCGACATTGATGGTGACGGGGATTTTGACCTATGTCAAACAAATTTTGGCCCTAATTTCATTTGGTATAATCAAAATGGGGAATCATTTGAAAGAGAATTAGATAGTGATTTTCATAATAATGATGACAAGAGAATCACCGTAAACTGGGATTGCCACTTTTTTGATTACGACCTTGATGGTGATTTTGACCTGTTCACAACTGCTGGTCGCATCAACACATATGTTCCAACTCAAGAAAACACCTTATTCAGAAACGATGGAAATGGTTGGCTAACCGATATCACCTTGGAGGCAGGTTTAGGGGGCCATGAAAAGAGCATGGGTGCTTCAACGGTTGATTTTGATGGCGATGGTGATATCGACATAATAGTCGCTAACTCTGATGGGCCACTACAACTGTTTGAAAATAATGCTGCACAGATTACTGGGAATCATTGGCTGAAAATTGCATTGCAAGGAAACCAGTCAAACAGTTATGGGATTGGAATGCTAGTGGAGGTTGAGTTATCAGATGGTAGCGTGATTTCACAACAAACCTATGCCGGTTCGGGTTATCTTGGTTCAGGTGACCCTGTGGTGCATTTTGGATTGGGTAGTGAAACCCAAGTGAAGGAAGTGCGAGTGAAGTGGTCTTCTGGCCATATTCAGGTTATTCAAAATGTAACGGTTGACCAGACATTAGTGGTAATGGAGGAATCCCCACCACCAGTAGATGATAATTATCTCGTGTTGGCAGCAATCGCAATTTTAGTGATTGGAATTGGTGGAGGAATCCTAGTAATTCGAAACCGTAACAACTCTGCCTTAAGTGAAGTTGATTCAAATCTCTCTGAAGATTAATCAATTGGTTCAAGTAGGGCGAGTCACAAACTAATAATGGCGGAGGACTTTTTGGTAAATTATTAGCCATAAAGAGCCTGTCTGCACACAGTATTAACAAAGAACAGCGATTCGGCCGGGAGGTCGGAGGGATGATGGGATGTCACTAAAACTAGGTCCGGCGGGTGTTCCGCTCTCATGTAAGGGAAGAACAATCGTTGAAGGTATGGATGATATCACCACTCTTGGGCTTGAAACAATGGAGATTCAAACCGTACGAACAGTCCAACCAAAACACTTCGACCAGTACTGGCAAGCAGGGGTGCTTTCTCATAAAACCAAATTTGAGATGAACTTGCATGGTCCTTACTATGCTGAGTTGTTAGGGAATCGTCGTGAACGCAGTAGAACCTTAGCAAAAATGGAAGCCTCAATCCAAGCCGCCAAGGTTGTAAACGCTCGGCATATTGTATTCCATGTGGGACCATACCTTGGTTTTAGCAGAGGCAAAGATGCCAATGAGCAGGTTGCCAACATCATGGCTGGCGTAGTTGAGCGAGTTGGTGAATTATGGGGCGATAAATCCCTTGAAGAGCAACACATTGCATTTCCTTGGTTGAATGATGACACTCCTGCATTAGTTGGTATTGAGACCAGCGGCCGGCAAGAATTATGGGGCACTTTAGAGGAAGTTTTGGAGGTCAGTAATCACGTTGAAGGAACAGTTCCTGTGCTCAATATGGCACACATTCATTCCCGCGGCCACGGGCGACTCAGAACCAGTGAAGATTACGGGGAATTGTTTGATATGGTGCGCGACACATTAGGTGGCAAAACATTCTATTGCCACTTTTCTGGAGTTGAACATCGTATGGGCAATGCTTTGCATTATACTCAAGTCAAAAAATCCGATCTAAAGTTTGAGCCGTTAGCAGAATTTTTGGCAGAAGATGGTGATTGGCTTGATGTTACAGTGATTTCAGATTCTCCATTGCTTGAGCACGATGCAATGTTTATGTTACAGCAATATGACCGTTCAAAACACAGGCTACTTGAGAAGCAAGCTCGTGATGAACGCAGAATAAAATTGGCGTTACAACAAGGTCTTGACCCAGAAGAGTTGGCTGCTAGAGAAGAAGAAGAAAAGAAGAAGCGTTTAGCAGCGGAAGAAGCAGAAGGCAAATCCAAAAAAGGTAAGAAACCCGCGGCGAAACCCGCGGCGAAACCTGCTGAAAAACCAAAAGAGAAACCGGCTAAAAAACCCGCTAAATCAAAGGCAAAAGGTGCTAAGGCAAAGGGCGATAATGATGATATGTTTGAGGATAATGATGATGACGATGACATCTTCTGAAATCAAGAATAATTCATCCCTCCAAGAAATAAATTCACACCGAAAAATCGGTTCTTACTTGTCATTGCTAAGGCAATCGTGATATCCTCTATTACTAGGCCGCTACCTCATGAGTGAGAAGAAGGCGTGGTATACACCATTCACCAAATCACTCATCAATACTCAAGAGATTATTTTTCTCACCTCATCTTTGCTGGCAATTGGTATCGTAGTTTATGATTCAATCAACGATTTACGAAACACCAACCAAACTGAATGGACATTCTTAGTAATCGTTGATATTGTTCTTCTTGGTTACTTTGTCACAATCCTTGCGGATTCACACTCCAAAAGTGAAAATCGCATTGAATGGTGGAAATGGAATTGTTTGCAGATAATTGCCTTGTTCCCACTTTTAGGAACCGCAATCCCTGGATTGGGTGAAGCAGGGGTGCTAAGATTCCTTCTTTTAGTTCCGGCGATCCAAGCAATTTTACGAATGCTAAATATTGCTGAAGGTGGAGAAGTTTCGGTGCAACAACGCATAACTCATTTATTCATTATCGTTTCACTGCTAACCCTTGCAGGTGCAGTATTAACTCTCATGTTTGAGATTCAGTATGAAGACGAATGTATTGCTGACCCCAACTGTAATGAGGCAACACTAGTGCTGACTTTTGATAATTCGATTTGGTATGCAGTTGAGACGATTACTACGGTTGGATATGGGGAATATTACCCACATTCCGTTGGAGCAAGGGTGGTTGCTACAATATTATTATTCGTTGGAATCGGTATGTTTGGTACATTAGCTGCTACTTTGTCTCAACTATTCTTTTCCAACCAGATGTGGAGAAACAAACAACGTGAAGATTTTATTGCAAAACTTCACCTCCTTACAGAACTTCATGACAAAGGAGATCTTTCGGATTCACAATTTGTGAGTGCCAAAAAAAGGCTTACTGAAATCCGTCAAGATGATGAAAAAGAGTTGTCGGAATTAGATGCTGCCACAGGAGGAATTGCAAGGAAAAAATCAATTGACATTACCGAGCGAAAAGAGCGCTTGGATGAAGCAAAACAATTCTTCAGTGAGATTGCTGAGAACGGTGATTCAAAAGACAAGAAATGATTATTGAAAGTGCTAATCAAGTCGAGCATTTTTCAATTGTTATAATAAGTAGAAGACAATTCGCCGTTGACATGCACATTAGTGGCAAGATAATGATACCTTTAGGGATTGCAATGATTATTTTTGGCGGGGTCATGATGTATGGAGGAACCTCTAGAGGTGTTTCAAATTTTGATGAGTTTACAATTTATGAGGGGAGTGGAACTGCTGATGTTGAGTTAAGTGGTTTTTCCGAAGGTGGTTACCTCATTGTTGCAATGGAAGGAGAATACGCTGATGGCAATTCATCAGCTCCAGAAGGTTCAAGTTCTGAACTTACGGAAGAATATTGTGAATTAGTTAGTAACTTCACATTGAAAGACTCTGAAGATTCTGAAAGAGTTTACTTCGAGCCCACTTGCGAAAATTCTGATGATACTACAGAAGACGGGGTAATACATATTGGATATATTTGTAAAGATGGATGTCCTGATGGGACATACACTTTTTACACTAACAACACCGATGTACAAATTTACGATGTCGATGCTTTGATATCAGGAATTGGATTATTGGCTCTTGCTTGGATTGGAGGGCCATCATGCTGCGGTTGCGGTGGATTTATTGCATTTATTGGCCTGATTTTAGGGTTTACTTTGAAAACACCTGAGCAAAAAATGGCTCTAGCACAGGGGCACCAAACCCCTGGTGTAATGCCACAACAAGAAGGAACTATGCATTCAGTAGGTAATCCTCCTGGTAATATCTGAGTTGGTTTCTGTATTCTTCATTGATGATATAACGGCTTAGGGCGTTCTTGATATGTAGGTGGTGTGTGGTCTTGCCATGGCAGATGTTGGTGAGTTCATCCAAGTAGGGATTCTCACTTCATCAGACCGTGCTAGTAGTGGCGAGTATGAGGACCTAAGTGGACCGGCAATTCGTGGCTTCTTTGAAGAGGCTTTAATTTCTGAATGGGATGCAATTTCTGTTGTTGTTGAAGATGAGCAAGCGGCTATTGAGTCTGCTCTCATTGATTTGATAGATGTGCAGGGGTGCAATCTTGTTGTCACTACAGGTGGCACAGGGCCAGCACCAAGAGATGTGACGCCAGAAGCGACGGAAGCAGTGTGCAGTAGGATGTTGCCGGGATTTGGTGAACAAATGCGGGCAATTTCACTTAGATATGTGCCAACAGCGATTTTATCGCGCCAAAGTGCTGGAATTCGCGGTCAAGCGTTAATCATTAATTTACCAGGGGCGCCAAAGGCAATCCGCGAAACTATTGACGAAATATTTGCAGCGGTTCCTTACTGTATTGATTTGATTGGCGGGCCTTACATTGAGACTGACTCCACAGTAGTGGAATCATTCAGGCCAAAACACGCCCGCCGCTAGAATACAGCGATTCTGCTACAAACGCGCTTAAGAGAGAGGGGCAGGTCGGCGGGCCATGGCGAAATTGAAGAAGACCGACCTTGAAATCTCAAGAGACAATGATGAGATGCGAGAAATCTCAGTTACACTGGATTTCACACCGAATGCTTTGGCATCGGTTCTTTACAAGCAAGGTGATACTGTTGTGCTAGCCTGCTGTACGAAGCAGAACTCGCTACCACGATGGTTTCCAAGAGATGCAGACCGTGGTTGGATTCACTCCGAATACTCACTGTTACCCGGTTCAACAGACTCACGTTTTCAGAGAGAGAGAAGGGGTGCTAAGGGTCGCACTTACGAGATAGAGAGACTCATTGCGCGCTCACTTCGCGGGGCAATTGACTTAGAGGCACTTGGCCCAGTTGCTCTTACTGTGGACTGTGATGTACTAAATGCAGATGGGGGGACTCGTTGTGCTTCAATTACCGCAGCAAATATTGCTCTGAGGTTAGGGATTCGTAGATTAATTGCAAGTGGCGATTCTATACCAAAGGCTTTGCGTCCTACTTATGAGGAGAAGAAGGCTAATTGGCCAGCGCCCGAACTTGATGCTGAATCACGCCAATCTCATGAGAACTCAATTCTTGCTAACGATATTGCAGCAGTTAGTGTTGGTCTTGTTGATGGTGAGACTTACCTTGATTTGGATTATATTCTTGATAGTAATGCAGACGTTGACATGAATGTTGTAATGACTAGTGACGGGCGTTTCATTGAAGTTCAATCTACCGGCGAGGAATCAACATATTCTCGTGAAGAATTGAATGCACTTGTTGACTTGGCTGAAATTGGGATGAAGCAGATTCACGAGATTCAAGCCAAAGTCCTTGATGGCATTGAGTGATTTTACTGGCCAAAAGACTTGAAGAGAGAAGCGCAGTCGCCGAGGTACAAGCGATAGTAACTCAGCTGGGAGAGTGCCAGACTGAAGATCTGGAAGCCGCCGGTTCAAGTCCGGCCTATCGCACTTTTTTCCTTAGCAATGACTTTGATTTTACAGAAAACTAGGGTGTTAGTTATTCGCATCTATCTGAATGTTTTGTCAAAAATTATGCAGAAATTTCAGTTTCGTCAAGCGTTGAACCATCTTCATCATCAATATCTTGTTCCGCAACTTCTTCATCATGTGTGATTTGAGATTCTTTCCCATCTCCTTCCTTTTCAAGAATCTCTTGAATCTTTTTTTCTCTGACAAATACGATGTTTGCAATCGGGTCTCCAGGGCGGACCAAAGGTGTAGTCGCAAGACCCACAACATAACCATTGACTGGACTGATTACATCATCAACACGAGCACCAAATGGGTCTGTGACATAGGCAATAGTTTCCCCTTCCTTAACCGTTGAACCTCCCGCTACTAGGGTGTGCAAGATACCACCGACAGGGGCGCGTACCCAGCGGAATTTGCGTACTATGATTCTCCAATTTGGCTTAACGATGTCACGTTTTAGCATGTCAAGATGAGACAGAACATTGAGAATTCCTAAGACCCCGCTCTCTAAGGCATCGGGCTCAAACCGGTGAGATGTACCACTTTCCAGTAGGATTGTAGGGATTCCAGCCTTGGTGGCTTCACGACGGATGCTACCTTTAGGGCCCTTTGAATTCATGATGACTTTGGTTCCGAAGGCACGAGCAATTTTTTTGCATTTCGCATTATCTAAGTCGGCTCTGATTTGTGGAACATTCATGCGTGTGATTGGTGCTGTATGCAAGTCAATTAGATAGTCAGATTGTTTGACTACCTTGGTGAAAAGTGCATGGGCAAGGCGGCGAGATTGGTTTCCTGATTCTGAGCCAGGGAATAGGCGATTAAGGTCACGGCCATCTGGTGTTGTGCGCGTTCCCATCATCATTCCTTCAACATTTACAACTGGAACAAGAATCAATGTGCCTGATAATTGAGTTGGATCAATGTGGTCATCATGTGTGCCGGGGATGTGGTCGTCACCATACACTAGGTGATGGATAATTCCTGTGCCGTTTAATTCGTCACCATGGATTGCAGCAGTTACTGCAATTGTAGGTCCTTTTCCAGCCCCATGAAGAATTTGTACAGGAATATCTGCACTTTGACCCATAGGGTCTTTTCCAACAGATAAGGCGGTCTCCAAACGGTTACCAGGGGCTACTTTTTGTCCGTTAAAAACGAATTCGCCCCATTCACCCATTGGCTTGAGGCAACCGGTGCCTGCTTCTAAGTCCATGCACTAACATTACCTAATTTAGAAGCAATCTATTATGAACCGTCGGGTATCGGTGATGACTCCCGGAGGTGATGGAGTGCAGAGTCTTACCCAACCCGCACGCCAGACTGTTGCCTCGGATGCATACACACGGAGACGTGCGCGTTCGGAGTTGTCTGAAGCGGTTGGGTTACTCAAACACTCTTGAGTTTCCAATAGCTAGAGGAATTGCTTATGACCGCAGATGAAATAGATGATTATGTAAAGAGAGTAATGGAACAGGCAAAGGATGCCGACCCAGAAAAAGTGCGAGAAGAATTTGAGAAATATCTCAAAATTTTTTTACTTCCACCCAAGGATTCTTTCCGTTCTGTTCTGAGACGCTTTGAAGTTAGTGAAGAAAAGGTACAAAGTGCGGCTAGAACAGCTTACAGAGAGACGAAAAAGGTCGATCGGTTTGCTGAATTAGGTAATGAAGATAGTAATGTTACCATCGATGTCAAAGTAGTTACGTACGTTTCGAGAATACAAACTGTTCGTGGTGAAGAAAAACAAATTGCATTCGGCTGGATTGAAGACGCTCCTTATGGAGAGTCAGGACAATCTGAGCGTTGGGATTTCAAAGATTGGGGTGAGCATGCCGAAAACATGGCTCCAGGTTCAGTAGTTCGCATGGAAGGTGTTAGTGTAAATGAATGGAAAGGAAAGAAATCAATCAACATCAATCGTAGTAGCAGAATAGTTGTTCTTGAAGAGGGCGGGCCTGCGGTCTCGTTAGCAACTAGTGACCCAATTACCATTGAAGAGGCGGGGAAAAGAGATGGTTTTGTTACCGTAGTTGGCCGTTTAATGGCAGTTAATGCACAGACAATTAGTAAAAAAGACGGTAGCGGAGATTTGGATATTATCAAAGGTAAAGTAGCCGATTCTTCAGGTGCAATTGGTTTTGTCAGTTGGTCAGAATTTGACCATGAAGTGGGGACTCTAATCCGCATTGAAGGAGCTTCTATCAGACGCTTCCGTGATACACCTGAACTGAATATTGGTGACCGAACAAAGGTTGAGGTATTCCATGATAGTAACTTCGCTGATACG
>JACNFL010000131.1 GCA_014384685.1 Methanobacteriota archaeon | reverse complement strand
AACCTCTGTCGATCTAGTTACATCAAAGGCTAGATAATCAGCATCATTTGAGTTTAGATTATCACTAATCATTAGATGAGCTATTTGGCTTCCATTAAACGCGAAATTATAGATTCCATGATCACTAGTTGCTACCCAAACCGAATTACCATCGGTTTCTAATGCCTGATTGATTGTACCGGTTTCGATTGGTGTTAACCAATGATTCAATTGTTTATCAAAGCGATCAATAACTTCATTTCCAGCAACCCAAACCACATTGTTCACTTCCAATGCATCATGCATTACTGTGCTAGTTGGCCCAGAAGCTAGTAACATTGTAGAAGCGTGAGTCGGTGGTGTCGCTGGTTCGATAAGTGCGAAACTTCCACCACCATCTCCAACAAGAATAGTGTCTACTCCTGGTGACCTCACACCACCGTTTGGCCAAGTAATCAAATCTACTCCATCGCGCACTAAACCAATATCTTGTAGTGCCTTACTAGTAGAAAATGCACCCATAGTCATGTTGTAAAAATGAAGTGTATCACCAGCCAAAATGTGTAACCATTCCCCACTTTGAGCCATTCCGCGAACATCGTTTGAATCAAGCCAATTTGCATCAGTCCAAGTGGCTAGCCATGAACTAGTTGCTACATTGTAGCGCACAATTCCAGCATCTGCTAATCCAATCATTAGGATACCGTTCATCAATTCTAATTGAACTACACTGTCACTTGGTAACGAGTTTTGAGTATCCCAAGAGGAAAGCCATTGACTACTTGATGTGTCGTAACGCATAACGCCACCACCATCGGTAGCGAGGTAAACCACGCCACCAACCTCTAGCATATCTGTAACAGTATCAGAACCGGCTGAGGGGTTGCTCGTAACGTTAACACCAGCAACTATCAAATCTGCCTCGTTTGTTCCTGCCCAAACTAATCCTCCTGAATCAGCCATCATAGAAGTTACATGCTGATCTGTTGTGAGGCCACCCTCTATGGTGAAAGGTCCGGACAACTCTGTAGAATCTGTTAACGACCAAGCGCGGAATTGTGTTACATCATCCTCAATCGAAACTAGAAGCATGTCATTGATGGTATCAACAACCATAGTACTCGCTCCAGTAATGTTCTCTGCCAACTCAATAACTGGTGGGTCATTGGTTGCATCAAGTTGGACTAATGTCTCATTAATCAATAGATACAAGCGGCCATCTTCAGGATGAAGTGCCGTAGCACTTACATCAAGAGTGAATGGTGTGAAAGTCACATATGCATCAGCGGGCCTCAATGCCTCAACAACCAAATCAGTAACTTCAGCATCACCGGGAAGTAACCAAGATGCTCCAGCATTAGCATTAGGAGTTAGACGAGAAGAGTAAGGGTCTGCGCCCATCAAGTCATTCTGTTGACCAAAACCGCCTAATCCCCTCCAATCCATGATTTGTGTTTGAGTATCAACAAATGAGAGTTGAGGTTGTTCTACCCAAGTACCATTTGAACCGTTAACTCGGACTTCAAATGACAAATTCTCAACTATTGCACCGGGTGCTAGTGTGAGATGTAAATCCCCTTCAGCAAGTATTCCGCTTGCTGGATCTGCACCAACAGCATCGAGACTTATCCAGCCAGTATCATTGAATCCTCCTGAACCCCATTCAACAGCATTTCGGTGATTTATCGCTGTCCCTAATTGCAAAACAGGGGTCAACGATGCGATTAGCATCAAGCCGACAAGAAAAAGGGGGACTGTCGTTCTATGACTTTGAACCATACGTGCAACGCTTTCTGCATTACTTATGAAGGAAATGGCTTCATGGACCACCTGTATACTTCGTATACATAGAGAGTTTTAATCTAAAATTTGACTCAAAGGGTTGGGCAATGCAAATATCATAGTAGTGGGGCCGATTCAAAACGACATCGGAGATGAGCATCCCGTGAAAGAGGAAAAAATCCGCCAAGATGCGCTGGATTACCACTCAGCAAAGCCTTTTGGAAAAATGAAGACCATCCCGACCAAGCCGCACGCGACACAGCGCGACCTCTCGCTTGCTTATTCACCTGGAGTTGCCTATCCCTGTTTAGAAATTGAAAAAAATCAGAATAATGCCTATCGATATACCGCTAAAGGGAATCTTGTGGCTGTTATCACCAACGGTACCGCAGTACTTGGATTAGGAAATATTGGCGCTCTGGCTAGTAAACCAGTTATGGAAGGTAAGGGATTATTGTTCAAGGCATTCGCTGATATCGACGTGTTTGATATTGAAATCGATGAAACAGATGTGGACAAATTTGTTGAAACGGTGAAACGAATTGCACCAACATTTGGTGGTATTAATCTAGAAGACATCAAAGCCCCTGAATGCTTTGAAATTGAGCGCCGTTTGAAAGAAGAATTAGATATTCCAGTAATGCATGACGATCAACATGGCACCGCAATCATATCTGGAGCCGCCATGCTAAATTCTCTTGAATTAGTTGGCAAAGAAATTTCACAAGTGAAAGTGGTAATATCTGGGGCTGGTGCATCAGCGATTTCTTGTGCTGACCACTGGTTACAACTCGGAGTAAATATTGACAATATCAAGATGATTGATTCCAAAGGAATCATCACCAAAAAGCGGTCTGAGGCTGGTAAACTATCTGCTGAAAAAGAAAGATTCTCTCGTGATATAGACGAAGGAGACCTTTCCTCCGCGATGGCCGGTGCCGATATATTCCTAGGTCTTTCAAAAGGAGATATTGTTAGTCCAGATATGCTCCGTGCAATGGCTGAAAAACCGATAATTTTCGCATTAGCGAACCCTGATCCTGAAATCATGCCAGATATCGCTTTGGCGGCCCGCCCTGATGCAATCGTTGCTAGCGGGCGCTCGGATTTCCCCAATCAAGTAAACAATGTTCTAGGGTTCCCGTATATTTTCCGTGGCGCACTTGACTGCATGGCTACAAAAATTACTCCAAATATGAGAATGGCCGCAACCCGCGCACTTGCCGACTTGGCTAAAGAAGCCGTACCAGAGGAAGTCAGCCAAGCCTACGACCTTGATTTCATCTCCTTCGGAAAGGACTACATCATTCCAAAACCGTTTGACAGACGCGTACTCGTGGGCGTTGCCTCAGCAGTTGCGAAAGCAGCCGTTGAAGATGGTGTTGCAGGAATTCCAAAATCAATATTTAACATGACATCGTATCAAGAAGAACTTGAAGCACGGTTAGGATTAACTCATTCAGTAATGCGCACTGTTATGAATCGCGCCAAATCTTCTCTCAAGAGAATTGTTTTCCCTGAAGGTGATGACCCTCACATCTTGCGGGCTGCATATGAGTTGGCTCATGAGAATGTTTGTACTCCCATTCTTTTGGGTCGCCCTGATGTTATTGATGCTCTCAAGGAAGAATACAACCTTGATTTTGAATGTGAGGTGATTAACCCGATTCATGACCCTCGACGAAAGGGGTCCTATCGTGACGCATTATTTGAGATGCGAAGCCGCAAAGGATTGACTGTTATTGATGCCCAAAGAATACTGAAATCTCGTACTTACTTTGGTGCAATGATGGTCGAAGTAGGAGACGCTGACGGTTTTGTTGGTGGTTTGACTCGCGCCTACCCAACATTTCTCAAGCCTTGTCTAGAGGTGATTGGAACCTCAAAAGAAGCGCATCGGGTTGTTGGAATGTACATGATGGCTGTCAATGGTAAATTGTTGTTCATCGGAGATGCGACAGTAAATGTCTATCCAGATGCTCGAACTTTGGCTGAAATATGTGTTCAAACAGCACGCGTGGCGAAGCGCTTTGGAATTAAACCGAAAGTAGCGCTCCTATCTTTCTCTAATTTTGGCTCAAGTCGTGGGCTACGCTCAACTCGACTTGAGGATGCAATTGATATCGCTCGCGAATTAGATCCAAGCATCTTGATTGATGGACCAATGCAAGCTGATACTGCTCTTCTAGAGGATATTCAGAAACAATATCCTTTCATGGAATTTGATGGCGCGGCAAATGTCCTCATTTGCCCCAATCTTGCCGCGGCAAATATCGCATACAAATTACTTGACCATCTTGGAGATGCAGAGATGACTGGCCCTATTCTTGAAGGAATGGCAAAACCAGTACAAATCCTTCAACAAGGTGATGGAGTTCGAGAAGTAGTTCACATGGCGGCGATTTGTTCGGTGGACGCACACCGACACGAAATGGAACGACTTTAGGCAATCATTGAAGCCCTTGTTGCTGTAGCACCGGACTGGAGATTTGATGACGGGCGACAGCGACGTACTCTCCGACTTTGATGAGAGGTTGCTCCAAGGAGTATTTGCCCGTGTTTGGCGCTATCTCGGCGAATCTGCCGATTCAACTTCACCAGTAACAAAATCTAGGACTCCTCAAGAATTGAAAAATAAACTGGAATTGGCAGTTGGAAGAACTGGAATTGATGTTGATACCATGCTTTCTGACATTGATGATTATCTAGAAGAATCGGTAAAAACCAGCCATCCTCATTTCATGAATCCATTGTGGGGTGGCACCGATGTCGCATCCCTGGCTGGAGAATTCATTACTGCGCTTACTAACACCTCAATGTACACTTTTGAACTCGCTCCGATGGCGACTTTAATTGAGAATGAAATGATAGACACTATGTTGAAATTGGTTGGTTACAAGGCTGGTGAAGGAATCTTCACTACCGGTGGCTCCAACGGAAATCTCCTCGGATTAATGTGCGCACGTGACCGAAAATTCCCTGATGCTCAACGTGTTGGTTTAGGTGGTAAACAACTAGTCGCATTCATTTCTGATGATGCCCATTATTCTACTGCTATGGCAGCAAATGTACTTGGTATTGGATTAGACAATCTCATTACAATTTCTACAGATGAATATGGAGCGATGATTCCAGATGAACTGCAAGAAGCAATTGGTGCTGAAAAAAGAGCAGGGAACTTCCCTTTCTGTGTTATCGCTACAGCAGGAACTACTGTCAGAGGAAGTATAGATCCAATGGTTGAACTTGCTGAAATTTGCCATCAAGAAAAACTCTGGCTTCATGTAGATGCTGCTTGGGGTGGAGGCACTCTACTTTCACCGAAAACACGCTCCCTATTGCATGGAATAGACCTCGCAGATTCTATTTGTTGGTGCCCACATAAAATGATGGGAGTACAACTATGTTGTTCGGTTTTCCTTGTCAAAAATAGTGGTACTTTGAGGAAAGTTTGCGTACATACCCAAAAAGCCCATTATCTCCTTTTAGATAGTGCAGAAAATGTTGATCTAGGGAACATGAGTTTGCAATGTGGAAGGCGAGTAGACGCCCTGAAACTATGGCTTGCCTGGCGGGCAAAGGGTAACGAAGGTTGGGCGTCCCATATTGAGAGATACTTCTCCCTAGCCGAATATCTAGCTACCAAGGTAAAGGAACACACGCGCCTTGAATTAGTCGTTGAACCTTCCATGACAAATGTGTGTATCCGCTATGTTGGCTATGGAATAAATGAATCACAAGAAGATTCCATCACTATGGGAATTCGGAATGAATTAATTTCCAGTGGTAAATTCATGGTGTCATCATCACACATAGATGGGCGTCCGATTCTCCGTGCTGTTATCGCCAATCCACGCGTAAATGAAAAAGTCATAGATGAACTCATTTCCTCAATTGTTGAAGTTGGTGGTTCGCTTTCTTCCCAATGAAGTATTAGGTACGGACGCGTGAGACGCTTGTCGCGAGGGTGTACAGAGGCGTCCTAATGGTCACACCACTGTTACAGAAGCAATATATACGAACGAACGGTTAGACATTTCATGAACAAAAAAGTTGTTTTGTTTATCGTTACATTGATGTTTACGGTTTCTCTTTCCGGTTGCCTTCGTGACGGTCGAGGTAATGATGGAAATGAAGAGGCGAATGAGGGGCATGATGGAGACATGGAATCGCCGGAAGAAGTCAACGCTGAGGACTACAATGTCCTTTACATCGGCCATAGTTTTGGAAAAGCTTTTGCAGAAACACTGCAAGATTACGCACAGACTGCTGGAGTCGCCAACCATTCTCAATACATTGAATTGAGCGGAGGTGCTTCTGGAGCTCCTGATCGTTTGTGGGCGGACGATGGTCACCGTGAGAACATCAAGGATTACTTGGATACAGGAGAGATTGATGTATTGATTATGATCTGTTGTTCGGTTGAATTTATTGAAACAGGTGGACAGTCTGACCAAGCAATTTGGAACTTTACCGATTATGCTTTAGATAAAAATCCAGACACCCGCATTGGACTCTCGATGCTTTGGAAAGATTTCCCCGGTCAATATGAAAACGCAAGTGAGCATAAGAACGGAAGCGGATTCTTGTACGATTCTTGGGTTCGCTTAGCTTCAAATTTAAGCGCTGATTATCCTAGTGCAGATATTTTCACGTTCCATCACGGAGCAGTTGCGTATGAATTGCGGGACATGTTTGAAACAGACCAACTTGAGGATGACGTCAACCAACTTACGGGTCCAAAGGCAACCTCGGTCTTTAATGATGAAAAGGGGCACGCAGGCCAAATTTTGATCGACACTGGCACCCTCATCTGGCTTCATGCAGTTCATGGTGTCGAACCGTTGGATATGCCAGAATTTACCCAATGGAACACTGACATTCGGGTCATTGCAGACGCTGTTCTCAATGAACAAAATCAAGAGTAGCGACAAATCATTTCCACGAAATCGCTAGGGTTCTTGTAAACCCCTCAAGACATTATGGAGAAGGACAATGGGTGTTCAGTCCCCCAGCACACTGCCTACGCTTACGACCGTATATGAGTCAGAGGCTACCCATCCAACTGACGTCTCACACGTGGGTGTAGGATGGGGTATGAAGACAAGAATTCGTGTTATTATGCGATTATACCTGGTGCTATAATCAACAGCAACAACATGAGAATCATCCCTACGGCGAGGGCGTTAAAGACCAATGAAAATGCGATTCGGATGCCTTTCTTTTCGGCTCTATTGTAAGGATACAGTTTGTTGACCTCTTCCTTTCCACCCTTGATGCCGAACATGGGTCGGAAAAGAGATGCTCGTCTAGCGATTTCAAAGCAAATCATCACGCCCACAAAGACGACTGTGGTTCCTATGACCATCGATATGTAATATCCCAATCCGATCAAAGCGAACAAAGCAATCGGGAGGAATGTTAAGTGCATGTGGACAATGTAGGTTGGATAGACCGCATCATTGAGGTAGGCGAGCCATTTGCTTGGTTTGTTGAGGAGTTTGGACGCCCAACTGAACACCATGAGGCACCAGAACCAGGCATGGAAGGACTGAATCAGCGCAGCGATGGTTGGTTCAAGGGCAAATGCATTGTATCCCTCCGCCACCCAACCTCCTTCGTAAATATGCGGTGTAGCGAACATCTCGCCGCTCATGAACCAAACAATGGCTAGGATGGGCGTGATGACGGTGACCGGGATTCGAATTCGGTCGATGGCTGGAAAGTAGTCCTCCTTGGCTGCAATCATCAAGTATCCAAACAGGAAATAGAGCATGTAGCGTGGGAATTCCCACCACATTCCTACTTCTCCAAACCCCCACGGCTTGAATAAAACATTGCTGAGCGTAAGTACGAGGGGGGGTAACAAAAGAAGCCCCATACCGTGGCGGACATTTAGTAACGAGCGCATCGTTTGGACGATTTTACCATCGGGATTGTTGCGTACATGCGAGAACAAGGGTGTCAGAAGTACGGAGTAAATCAAGAGGTTGTAAATGAACCATAGGTGGCCGTATGGCATATTATCTTGACCGGGGAAGAGTTCGAAGAGCCGAGCAGTTGTTACCAACGGGTCAAAGATGCCAAAGAAGAGGATGTAGGTTCCAAACAACAGGGGAATTCCGAGACGTGAAAACCGTTCTTTGATGTAAACACCCCAAGTTCGCCTTCGAAAGGCGAACGCTGTGCCCATACCTGAGATGACAAACAAAGCCGCCAGTCGCCACTGATGCATCACGCCGATGACGAAGAACAATGGGAGATTGAACATCTCCATGCTGCTGTCTTCACCCTCGAGTGTGCCCAGCGAAAAAAAAGCGTAATGAAACCAAATAAGTAAGCCAAAAAGGATAATACGAAGCCAATCTATATCATGTCGTCGCACGTTTATACCCCCCTTCTGATGATATGATGTTTCTACTCCTCAAATATTGAGTACTCTTTACGATTTTTTACTTCAGTCTCAACCACTGTTCCTGATTCGAGGAGGATGTCGAGATGACGTCTGAGTTGCCCTTTTCCCATTTGCAGATCACTACGCAAAGCAGAGAAATGCTTTGGATTGTCTGTCAAATGTTCAACGATTCGCTGTCGAGATTCCTCGCCTTCATGCGTGCTATCCCTCAATATCCGCAAAGGAGAGACTCCCAAACTAAATCCAGTAATCGTATGGATCGAAAGTGCCCCAAGAACAGTAAAGATACCTGTAAAAAGCGGTTGCGCAATCGTATCGATGTACCATTCTCCCAAAATGTCAAGATAACCAAGACCCCAAACAATCGAATATGAGGAAACAAGTAATCCTGACGTTGCAAGGAAAACATGAGCATTCTCGGGTTTCCACATCACGGATGCCCGAGCATGCATCAACTTGTAGGGGAGTGATTCACTTCTATTTCGTGCAGATATGTGCATGTACAACCCGATTGCGGTAGCTAAGGCTGACCAAATGATTTGTTCCATGATTATAATTCTGAGAGCGCTTGTATATATTGAGATGGGGACGGAATGAAATTTCCATCAACATTTTCAGTAATTTCGAACTAACAACCAATCAATACGGATAGGTTAGATGGGGCTATCCCAAACCCCATCCAACAAGAAGAAGTCGTTCGAAGGGTTTTGCGTGGGTCTGTTTGTTCGCTAGGCAGTGTACTGGGGGACTGAACACCCATTGTACTTCCCCATAATGTCTTGAGGGGGTTGCAAGAACCCTTCCGATTTCATGGGAATGATATGTCTGTTGTCAGTACTATCCCATAAGAGACCGTTTGAAATTCATCAATTAAGCCGTTTGAAATTCATCAATTAAGCCGTTTGGAATTCATGATGAACTAATGAAATC
>JACNFL010000111.1 GCA_014384685.1 Methanobacteriota archaeon | reverse complement strand
TCTGGATGTCCCAGGTGTGCGGTGGTTCCTTGCAGGAATGGTTGCGTCTTACTGCGGCTCTTCCGCCATTCTACCTTGATGACAATCTGTCTATTACAACGGGACCAACACTGACGTTTCAAGCCTAATAAGAACTCCGTGTCAAGGCTGCCAGAGGAATCTCTGTTAGTGGTGTGTTAGAAGCCACACAAGCCAGCATCATTGGTAGTGATTGGAACGGCGTATCACTCTTAGATGGTGGTGTAATGGAAATGTCAGATAGCCAAATGATGGGTGGTTCCCTAACTATTGGCCCTTCTTCATCAACAACTAATCTTGAAGGAATGATTCTCTCAAATACACCTATTTTTGTTAGTGGTTCTGGGGAAATTTCTCTATCAGATTCACTTTTGCATCAAGCGGACAACTGTATTTTCAGCAATGGAGGTCAAATCACAGTAAGTGACACTACCATCCAAGATTGTAGTCAGTCAGCTGCATTATTGACACAGTCGTCAATTGATTTCAGTAATATCACACTTGGGGCTGGAAATGAGAAGGGACTTCATCTACGTGGAAGTAGTGGTTCTGTAGTTGACATTAATGGTAATGATCACGATGGTAGTGGCCCAGCCATTCACCTTGAGATGGTGGATTCATCTCTTTTGTTATCTAGGGTTAACTTAACTGGGCAAACATTGACACCAGCAATTTCAGTAGAGTGGTCTGACCTTTTCACCCTCACTGATAGTGATATTCAAGGCCCCCTAGGGGTGGTAATTGACCACAGTACGGTTGAGATGAACAATGTTGCTTTCCATGGCGATGGTGATGGTGTTGCAATGCAAATAACAGGTGCAAGGGCAGACGCCTCACTGGTATCAGAATGTAGTTTTGATAATTATGGAACTTCAGTACTTCTAAATGGTCAAGAGGGTGACTTGGAGATGCCAGTGACTACATTCAGTGGTAATACACATAATTCACAAACAGCATACGCAGCAAATGGCTTGGCTTTTATTTCTCAATCAGAAACAATACAAGGCGGAATAGAAGCATCAGGAAGCAAAGATTTCGCATCGCAAATTTGGAATCCGGTGTCAATGGATTCATCAGATGTAATTGTTAGTGAGGCAGCAGCAGTTGTCGTTGGCTCAACATGGCAATTAGTAGCAACAGATGATACGGGGACGGTTCTTACTGAAGCATCCATTGAAGTTACTGTACAGTCATTTGATGGGGCAGTGGAGGACCAAACTATCAACGCAGATACGAGTTCTGGAAGTGCAACGATTCCTATAATCTACCAAAGTTGGTCTGAATCAGGTACAAGCATAGCCGGAGTAGCTGTGTGGAGAGCAAATGCACCCACTTATGTTGAAGGTGAAGGGTCATTTGTTCCGAGTGAATTTTCAGATCGTAATGTTGTGGTTGAATTGACTAAAAATCTTGACCCACAAGTGAGTATTACATTGCCCTTCCCAGATCAAGGTGTTCAAGAGGGGTCAGTGGTCAACTTTAGTGCCAGTGGATATGATGCAGATAGTGCACTTGATGAGGTATTGAGTTACACTTGGTACTTGCGTGCACAAGGAGAGAATGCTCCTGGAACACAAATTTTCACAGGAAGTTCGGGGTCTGTAACAAGTCTTGGAGAAGTTGGAGTATACATCGTTACGGTGAGAGTTACCGATGCTTGGGGTGGGACCGCTGAGGATGCGATTACAATCACAGTTGTGTTAGATGATGCTGATAGCGATTTCATAGACACCTGTTCAATCGATGGGCCAAATGCTTGGTATGATTTGGTTGAAGACCGTCCCTGTGGGCCTGATATTTACGACGATGATGATGACAATGACAGAATTTCTGATGCCCGAGATGTATTCCCAACCGACCCTTGTGCACATTCAGACCACGATATGGACGGAATGCCAAATTCATTGTTACCAAATTGTGAGACTGATTTGATTGAAGATGATGATGATGACAACGATGGTATATTGGATAGTGCAGACGCAGATCCTCTAAATCCATCAATTACCGGTGCGGATGGGGAATCAGGGAGTAGTGGTTTGTTATCACCTTCCGTGATATTACCGGTTTTCGTTCTCATCATTGTAGTGGTAGTAATTTTCTTGCGTGGCTCACGCTCAGAATTTGGCGGCCAAGAAGGCGTTTGAGGTGGGAATTTGGCACTTGACCAAACCACAGCCGTGGCTTGGGCTGTAGTCTGTTTAGTTGCAACAATAGTGTTGTATGATGGATACCGTCTTTTACGCACAAAAGAAGAAATCAGTTCACTAGGGGCACTTAGTTCAGGCGGTTATGCGTGGGAATCAGATTCTTCAAGAGAAATAATGAGAAACGGTACTTCGTTAATCACCCTTGGAATCATGATGGCTCTACCTTGGCCGTTCGTTGAGAGTAGTGGTACTCCAGTAATTTCAGTTTTATTATACGATATTTTGCTTGGTATTCATTGTCTTTGGTTGATGATGACGAAACGTTATGCTATCAGTAGAACGCATCTTTTTGCTGATGGGTTTCAGTATCCATGGGAGTCATTGCGTTGGGATGAATGGAATGGTGGTAACAGGATTGTGTTACAGCGTAAAGGATGGTGGATTTTTGCGCCGCTGCCGATTGGTGGGTCATTAGTTGATTTAGAGCAGGTAGCTGCAAGAATTGAGGCTTTGCAAAGTGATGAATGGCATTTATTTGTCAAGGAATCAGAAGAATAGTACTTTTATGTCGAAAAGTGGTGTAATTAGCCCTTGAAATCAGTAAAAAAGCCACTTCAATCAATGAGTTTTAGAGGGTCCGCCATCATCGCTGTATGATGGCCGGTGAGGGGAGTGATGACGGTTCATCCGAGGGTGAAATTGAGGCTGACTCCCTCACAGCCCAGATACAAGAGTTAGCCACTAGAATAGCCCATCATTCTCACCTTTACTACAATCTTGCAGCACCCGAGATAACGGATGCTGAATTTGACGAATTATGGGACGAGTTGAAGCGAATATCCCCTCAACATCCTCAACTCAACATGGTGGGTGCAGATGTTGCCCCTGGTTCAGTAAAAGTGGTGCACATGTTTCCAATGCGTAGTTTGGATAAGGCGACGACTGAAGATGAGATCCGTCATTTTGTTACAGAGACCACTGCTCAAGGTAGGAGATTCATCGCTCAACCAAAATTGGATGGCTCGGCACTATCACTAGAATATAGACGAGGGAAATTGGTCAGAGCGGCCACTAGAGGAAGTGGTGAAAGGGGCGAAGATGTAACAGCAAACGCTAGGCGTATATCCAATATTCCATTTGAAATCCCATGGCCTGGTGATTGTCATGTTCGTGGTGAGGTGGTAATGCCACTTGCTACGTTTCATGATGTATATGCTGAAGTTGCTCCGAATCCAAGAAATTTGGCTGCAGGTGCATTGCGTCAAAAACACATTGAAACAGGTAAAGCCAAAGCAGAGCATCTTGAATTTTATGCATATGATGTAAGGTTTGTAGGCGCAGATTCACGTCACCCAGATTCACCAGAGCCTGAATTTATGAAATCGGATTCACAAGCAGCAAAATGGTTGCAAGATCAAGGAATTACAATTGCGGGAGACACAGTTATTGAGTCTGAAAGTGCAGAAGATGTTTGCAAAGGAATGGTTGCTTTAACTGTTGATTATACTGAAAACCGTGATAATTTTGATTGGGAAATTGATGGGATTGTTTTCAAACTTGATAATTTTGAAAAGCGAAAATTGCTGGGTACGACAGCCCACCATCCAAGATGGGCTCTAGCATGGAAATTTCCTCCCGAACAGGCTACAACGGTACTAATGAGGGTTGAGTGGCAAACCGGACGGACGGGCGCCGTGACACCCGTTGCACATGTTGCTCCAGTGGTGGTTTCTGGTGTGACTGTTGAAAAAACGACTCTCCATAATGCAGGGGAAGTCGAGAGGCTGGGAATCAATGTCGGTGACAAAGTTAGAGTCGTTCGTAGAGGCGACGTCATTCCTAAAGTGATAGAATCATTAGGACGGGCTACCAAAGCTGATTTGGTCGGAAGGAAGCATGCTAACGGTGAAGAATTTGATAGTAAATTACCACCAAAAGAAGCGATAAATATTCCTGATAAGTGCCCTAAATGTGACAATGATTTGGTAATCGATGGAGCATTTCTTAAATGTCTAGATTTGTCATGTGCTGCTCGTCAGATGCACTCGCTAATTTACTGGTGCCGAGCATTGGAAATGGATGGAATTGGGGTGAAATTAGCTGAACAGTTATCTGAATCAGGTTTAGTAGATTCTATCGCAGATATGTATAATTTAGATATGGAAAATTTGCTCACACTTGAGCGAATGGCTGAGAAATCAGCCTCAAATGTGTTGGCGGAAATAGAGGCTACAAGAAATCTGACATTAACCCAATTTTTAGCAGCCCTTGGTTTACCAAAAATAGGACCAGAATTGGCAGAAGCTTTTGCTGAAAATGTTGGTAGTTTGGAATCATTGATGGAATTAGTTGAGCATAGAAATGATGCACCAGCAACTGATGATGATGGTAATCAAGCAAAACACAACGACGCGATAGCATCTTTGATTGAAATTGATGGTGTTGGTTCAACGGTTGCGGAGCGATTGTTGAACGGGCTTGCACAGCGGCAAGATGTGATTAGTAGGCTCAATGAAGCACTCACCATTTCAGATGTTGAGAAGCGAGTAGCAACAGGCTCACTTCTTGGTTTGACCTTCTGTTTGACTGGTGCTTTGAGTAGGCCTAGGAAAGAGGTTGAATTACAAATTAAATCGGTTGGGGGTAAAACTACAACTTCAGTTAGTGGTAAATTAGATTATTTGGTGGCTGGCGAAAATGCTGGCTCAAAACTTGACAAAGCAAACCGATTGAGTGTCAAAGTTTTGTCCGAGAAAGAACTCAATGACATGATTGGTAAAATCACAACATCACCTGGTGAAGTGAAGCAAGAAACGATGCCAAAATCTGACAAACCTAAGGATGAAGAAGAGGAATCAGAAAACCAAGGCGAAAATGAACAAACCTCACTCTCTGATTTCTAATTGAGATCAGCCGTAAAGCATCGCTGAGGTGCCACCATCATCATCGCTCTCTTCACTTGCAGAGAGTTGGTGACTAAGCATCGCTTTGATTTGTTCTTCAATTCTTGCTGCTTCTTCAATGAGTGGTTCTGCATCAAGTGTGACTGCAGGGAATAATAAATTGAGTTTCTCAATAATTCTAGCCGCGGCTCTAGCGTCAGGAATAGCAGGATTTGCTTCTGCTAAAATTGCACTAATTTCTATTCCGCGGCGTCTCCCTTCTCCCATCATTACACCAGTCATACCGCCTACAACACCGTGTTTTAGCAGAGGAACACCCATTTCGGTGAGTTTTTCGCGAGTGGACTCAGTAGCACCTATACCGAGTATAGTCTCATCTGAATCGTCATCATCAACCAATTCGTGAGGTGATTCAACACCATGAGCAAAGGCGTCAATCAGGATTGCTGAACTAATTTTTGCTTCCTTACTCCATGCAAATAGGGCTTCGGTAAGTGGTAGTGCTAAGCGTCCGTGAACCTGAATGTCTGATAGCACAACAATCAATTTGTCACATCCTTCAATTGTACAATTTGGTTCACCCGCATAAATTCGAATAGGTGGCAATGGTTCACCATCTTGAACTAAACATACTGCAGGCAGTCTCGAATCTCGAACGCCACCGACAAATTGTAAATCAAGACATTCAACCAAAAAATGTGCTACGATGTTTGATACCATACTTACAGTTGGAAAACAGGACACCACCATAGCTCCGTTTGCATCAATACTATCATCAACTTTGACTAAAGGTAGGTCAGCCATAGTCACCCGTTGACGCCGATGGCATTAATGGTTGGGGCACTCTGCAGATAGTCAGCCGGGCTTGTCATATAGGGGTGAATTGGACATGGTAAACAGGAGAAGGTCGCATTCACTTTCCCCCTCTGCTTGGAATAATTTTGAGGCATGTCCACGAAAATTTTGGTTATCCCGTCAACGTTTACCGCGCAAGGCTGGAATGGCTGCTTCCCTAGGTACAGCAGTTCACGATTCGGTTGAGGATTTATGCAATCTTGATCTTAGTGGCAGAGATGCTGAAGAGGATGGATGGCTTCCAGCCACAGCAAAATCAATTCTTACAAGACAATGGGATGATGAAAGAGAGAAATTCTTCAACACAGCGCGCCATCCAAAATGGAAAGAAGAAGAATTTGAACAGGCTCAAAAACAATTGATTGGCGCTTTGAATATACTATTCTCAAAAGCTGGATACAAGCAGGTTTCTTTGACATCCATAACTGTAGGGCAGTGGCGAGATATTCAGGAAATGGTATTGTCTGCAGAAGGTACCCTTCGCTCTTCATGTGGCAGATTGATGGGTAGACTTGACTTGTTGATTGCTGACCGCGACGAGGATGGAAATACAGTTGGTTGGATTGTTGCCGATTTGAAAACTGGTAAACCACCAGATGGTGAACTTTACGATACAGTAAGCAGACAACTTAGAATGTATCGTGATTTGGTTATTGCTAATAATCCAAATCACCCAAAAATAACCGCCGAAGGTTGGTACACAAAGACTTCCGAAGTTTATGCGGCCGAGGGTCCAAATGTATTGGATGAGGCGTTTACAGCATGGGAAGCAAGCAAACTCACTCCCGAACCATTTGATGCAACACCAAGCAGCGAAGCGTGTGGTTTCTGTGAATGGAAAGCATGGTGTCCATCATGGATTTGGTCACGTGCTAATGGAGAAATGGAATCATATGGGACTTTCCGAGATTATGTGGTGCAAGTCCACCGTCTAGAAGATGATTGTTCAGTTGGTTTGGTTGAAATCATGCGCCCCAATAATATGGATGGGGAGATGGTTCTAACAGGGCAAAAATACGGAGTTGTTTTCGCTGGATACGCTAAAGAAAACATCAAGAAATTATCTGACCTTGCCTGGGAAGGACCGGTATTACTTGGTAGTGTTAATGTTGCTGGTTCAAGTTGGAAGATGGGAGACTGGTGTGATGTTTTACCTTGGAAACCACTGCATCGTTCAGAGCGTGATTGAACCCAAATCAGTTCAACTTCACGAGATGGATTCGTACTACATTTGCCTTACCACGATGCAGATCTGATTCATCAAGAATTGTTGATTCAACCTTACTGTGTAGAATTTCAAAACCATCACCAATTACCGCCATCACCTCATCTAAGTCCCAAAGTAGGTCAGGTGATTTTGGGCCACCACTATCCATCTCAAGTTGACTTGCATGATACCCCTCGGTGATGAAATGGCCACCCACTTTTAGTGAATCTAACATGCGTGGGTAATGAGTGGTAAACACATTCCATGGGACATGGAACCAAGAACATGCAATTAGGTCATATTCTTGGGGTTTGAAAATTTTAGTCTCTAAGTCATCTACTTCGTAAGTAACTGAAACATCATTTTCAGCAGCAAGTTTAGCGCATTTTCCTTGACCCACAACTGAGAGGTCAAAGACATGAGCATCCCAACCTTTTGTTGCCGCCCAGACTGCATTCCTGCCCTCGCCATCTGCGGGAAATAATGCCTTACCTACTGATAGCGGAGAAATTCTTTCTTCAAGCCAGCGATTGGGTTCTCGGCCATAGGCCCAGCCATCAGTGCTGAATCTAGCATCCCAAGCATCAGCGCCGAACTTGACATTGCTCAATCTGCAACCCCTCCTCAGTCTGGTAATCCGCGTGTCTCTTCTAAGTGTGAGCGGATGCTGTTCCTGTCATCCTCATGAAATGGCCCATTTGGTGACAGTAACCAGTTGATGTAACCTTCATCATTTGTTGATAGTTGATTCAGTGTGGAGCCACGGTGTCGGCCAAAAGCGATGACGAGATTTCTGCCATCAATACGTATTTTCCCATCCGAATCAAATGGTTCTAAGTCATCATATCCTGGTCCTAAACTTCCTGAAGAATCAGAACTGGAACCTGCTAACCAAGTCTGTAAATCTTCAAGTGGACGGCGAAATGGTTTCGGATTTTCATCCATCATTTTCCAAAGAAGGAGAAGAGAAGCCGCCGCATCAGCCGCCGCATCGTGTGCATTCTCTAGTTTGACCTTATATCTCTCACAAAGTCGACCCAATCCATGGGGTTTGGGCAATTTCAATTTCCTTGCAACTTGAAGTGTATCAATAATGGCTCGAGGTTGAGGCATGGTTTTACCAAACCTAAGATATTCTTTAGCCATGAATGGCCAATCAAATGCTTTGACATTATGACCAACTACAACTGAATCTGTGAATAGTTCATTCAGTTGCTCAATATGGTGTCCAAATAATTGCTGATGTTTGACATCAGCGTCGCTTATTCCGTGAACTCGAAATGAATCAGAAGGAATGCTTCGTTGCGGATTTACTAATGACTCAAAATGAATTGAGGAACCATCATGGTCACTACCAACAATTGCAAATTGAATGATGCGATGAGTATTCATCCGCAAACCCGTAGTTTCCAAATCAAATCCAACTACGCGACAACCAGCAAGTGGGTCGTGTGCCATATACAGTCTCGGGCGGGTCGGCCCCGTTTGAAGTTGTGGAAAGTGAGTCAAAGATGGGTGAAGCCTATGTGTGAGTGCATTGTTTGCCATGCATGGGATGGATAAGCCGGTTGTTTGGGCGGTCGGCCACTGTTGATGAAAAGCCTAAGACCTTTGAAGAATTAGAACAAGAGGTTCAAGGGCAAATCGCCGAAGATTATGCACAAAAAAATGTTGATACTCAAAGTGATGTTCTTTCTGAACTAGATGATGATACCTTGGCGAAGCCCAAAGTTGAGAAAAGCGAAGTCCCAGTTGATTTTCATGTTGAAAAAGCTGAAGCAGATGATTTGCTAGTTGAATCTCCAATGGAAGATCATTATCCAATGAATGAAGGTGATGCTGTTGACCCGCTAACAGCAGATAGACACTTGTCGGAGGCAGCGGAATCCAACTCTGAATTGAGCGGTTATGAGTTGGTAGATGTTCCTGTGTCAGATGATGATATAGAATGGCAGAAAACCGACGAGTGAAATCATTTGGCGCCTTGTAAACCGTGTTTGTTTACTCAAAAAGTAAGACAATATAGCGTCATACTGTTAAACGATGGTTTTTGCTCGTGAAATTATGAG
>JACNFL010000175.1 GCA_014384685.1 Methanobacteriota archaeon | reverse complement strand
CACCCACTACATCATGCGCCATTCATGCGAGTCATTGTGCTATCATCTGGAGGTAAAGATTCGTGTTACTCAGTTTGGTGGGCTTTGATGAAAGGATGGGATGTCGCTGGTATCGTCACCATCAACGTTACAGGACAAGATTCAATGATGTTCCAAGTGCCAGCAACCTCAATTGCAGGATTGCAGGCTAGTTCAGGTAATATACCATGGTTACAAATTGATGTGAGCGGAGATGAGGATACTGAAATCGCTGAACTTGAGGTTAATTTAAGGCCAATTATTGAAGGTGGGAATTCTCAAACCCCTAATCAGAATTGGACAAGCCAAGAAACATCAGAAATTTTCAATTACAGGTTGAATATTACTCAACCCATAGCCAAACTTGTGCCAAATAAAACGATTGATGCCATTGTAACTGGTGCATTACGAAGTGATTACCAAAAAACTAGGATTGAACAGATGGCACAGCGACTCGGAGTCAAATCATTTTGTCCTCTATGGCATCATAATGCACAGAATCATATGCGCGACCTTGTACATCACGGATTTGAATTATTGTTTAGTTCAGTTTCTTGTGATGGGTTAGACCAAAGCTGGGTCGGGAAAACACTGGATAGAAAGAGTTTGAAAGAATTAGAATTACTGGCTAAACAACACCGTTTTTCAGTTGATGGAGAAGGTGGTGAGTTTGAAACTACTATACTAAAAAGCCCCTGGATGGATAAAAAAATATGCATAAATGGGGATACGGTTTGGTCAAGGCAACGGGGTCATTTATTGATTAATGACGTTACTTTTGCTGAGTAATGCGGGCGTTATCCTCAAACCAAAGCCCCCTCTCGGCCGAGTTGAGGATACCTCAATGCCACTCTGTCCACTTGATTATCGGTATGGCCGCGACGCTGTCAAAGACATATGGTCTGACCTTGGTCGACACTCTCGACAACTTGAAGTTGAACGGGCGTTAATATGGGCACACAAGGAACTTGGAAAAGTCTCACAATCAGACTATGACGCAGTTGCAGCAATATCCAACCCTGAAATTGTCACCAAGGAAAGAGTAGAAGAAATTGAGGCTGAAACTAAACACGACATAATGGCTCTCACCAAAGCAATGGCAGAGAAAGCTGGAAATGCGGGATGGTGTATTCACCTTGGCGCTACATCTAACGATATTGTTGATACAGCAGTAGCGTTACAAATCAGAGATTCAATTGATCAACAAACCCAGATTATTTCCACACTAATTTCAACCATTGCTGATTTGGCGGAAAGAGAGAGAGACACCGTTTGCCTCGGGCGCACTCATGGACAAGCAGCCGTCCCAATCACTTTTGGATTGAAGGTAGCGGTTTGGGTAGATGAATTTAGACGACATCTTATTCGACTTCAGGAACTTACTCCAAGAGTATGTGTTGGAAAATTCCTGGGTGCTGTTGGAACCGGAGCAGCACAAGGTGAACACGCAAGAGAATTACAGGCAAATATCATGACTCACTTGGGCCTAGGGATTCCCCTAGTTACTACTCAAGTTGTAGGCCGAGACCGATATATTGAGTGGGTTTCTTGGATGGCAAATGTAGCAACCAGTGTTGAAAAAGTGTTGCAGGAAATTAGAAATCTTCAGCGAACTGAAATCGCAGAAGTTGGTGAATATTTTGATGTTGAAAAGCAAGTTGGTTCCTCTACTATGGCTCACAAGCGAAACCCAATTACTGCTGAAAACGCCTGTGGCTTGGCTCGCGTAGTTAGAGCAATGATGTTACCAACATGGGAGAATGCCTTGCTTTGGCATGAACGCGATTTGGCCAATTCCAGTGCTGAGAGATTCACTCTTTCACACTCAGTTGTTCTTTTGGATGATGTATTATCAAAATGTGATCGTGTATTGGGTAAACTAGTAGTTGACAAGGATAACATGTTACGCAACATAAATTCACAAAACGGGTTAGTCATGGCTGAAAAAGTAATGATTGCTCTAGTTGAGAACGGAATACCAAGAGATGAAGCACATGAAGTGCTTCGTTCTGCCTCAATGGAATCCCTACAGAAAGGTGTACACTTAGAGGATATTTGTGCGATGACACCAACTATTGCAGCAGCATTTGATGGAGATGAACTTCACGCTTTGTTTGATCCTAATAGCCATCTAGGGGTTTCAGCAGAATTAGTTGATGAAGCTGTAGCACTGGCCCGCGCTGCCATCAAGTGATAAGCATCAATCCACCGAGCACTAATCCTGTGCACGTTGCAGTTATTACGAGCAGGAGAATCATTGCTTGAGGCCCATACTGATTCTTGTCTAACAAAGCAGTACCAATCAAACCATGAGTGCGTAATGCACCTCGTAAACCACCATCAACTTCCTCAAATGCTGGGAGTGAACGACGAGGGATTCTCTCCCCATCCCGACTACTGCTCATAGGCACCCCACATAGTGAATGGTCATAGCAATTGCCGAAGAATGTATGGTTTTCAAACTAAGTGTTCAAAAACCTCCAAACGAACCAATCACCGTGGCCCTCCCGGAATTACCCCCTATTACGCACTTGGCAGTGAGTGAAGGCTGTGGTGGAACTTCGTTAGCATTACAATATGCGCGGGATGCTTTGATTGATGGTGGAAGAGTTATTTGGGTTTGCGAAAAAACACCTGATTCGCAAAGATTTAGCCAGATTCTCAGTGATGTAGATGTTGTTTCATTAGCAAAATTCCACATGATGGAGTGTGGCGAAGTAATCGCAGGTGGAGTCTTGACTGCAGGAAAACTAGCCGAAAGATTAACTCCACAATTATTTGTGATTGATGATTGGACTCCAAGAACAGGGCAACCGGACAGGTTAGCGATTTCTGCAATTGAAACAATTTGCAAAATTCTTGAATCAACAGAATGTAAGTTACTAATTACTTCTGCACTTTATAGTGACGCTAGTGGTAAGGAACAATGGAAAACCCGCGGTAAAAATTTACTTGAACATCTCACACCGGCTAATTGGCGACTAACAATTATAGAAGGCGGACTACAAAAAAGAACTCTTCTTGCTGAAGAAGAGACTATTCAACTCCAAATAAATGATGAAGGATTTAGTTGATATTAGTCCTCTTCGTATTCAATTCCTTGAGCTTCTGCAGCAGATGCCAACAACTCACCCATTTCATCAAGGGCATCATCATCTGGTTCATTGAATTGGTCTGGATCTTTTGCTTTGCCACCTAATTCATCTGAACCTGCAATCACAGGAGCATTGTCGGCAATTATCGATTGTTGATTACGCTTAATCATCTTGATAATGAGGTATGCTAAGGCTCCTGAAGCCATTAACAACAGAACATATGCTATTGATACTGAATCAACCATGAGGTGCCGAGACGACCTCTCCTCAATTACCCCTTCGCTTGTCGGTTCAGAGGTTTGGCCAAATGTCGGCGATTAGAACTAGGCGGTTCCACCCATTGGTCGATTGATTCAAATCCAGTATTTACCCATACTGACTCTTCATTAACACCACATTGCTCACAACGTAATGGCTGCCCAATACCCTGGCGACATAATTTACCACCACATTGACAATTAGGGCGAGAAAGTTGACGTGGCACCCCATCTGAACACATTAAGGATTCCAAATGAAATTCGCCATTAGGCGAAATAAGGGCCCTCCATTTTACTAAATCCCCCACAACAAGAGATTTCAGTAAGCGATTCACTTCACCTCCTTGTTTGAAAGCAACTAAAGTGCATTGTTTCTCCCCGTCAAACACACCAAGGGATGCATGCCCACCCTTTACTTCTCTAACTTTTGAAATTACCATTCCAGAGCCGGTGTTCTGAATGTGGTCATCTGTTGCTTGATTACTTCGATGAACACGCATAGCAAATGCCTGTTCCACATCTTCATTAGATTGTAACCAATTATGTGCTTGCTCAGCAATTGAACTATCCTCCGACCTAATCCCATATAGAACGGGGCACGGCGTCCTAGGTGCAATTAGTGAATCACCAGCATTTGGATCTCTATTAAGAATAGTTTTAGGGAATTTGTCGGACATCTCTCCAACCAAAATACTCGGAACTTTGCGAGTTTTGCCAATGTTTTCAGCCATTCTCCAAGCAGTTGCTTCCCAAGTCCAATCATTTTCACCCCTCCAAGCAATTGCGCTTGAAGCACCTACTAATCCTCTTGTCAAAAAAGGTGAATCTGAATCATCTTGTTTTGACCAAAATCTAGCTGAAGGAAAAGATGATACATCATTTATTCTATTGCCGGGATCAACATAACCTCTTACTGCATTCCAATACCATTCTTCTGGAAACCTAGTTTCTGTACAAACCAAAACTGGACTAGCATATTCTGAAATAACATCATTTTTGGATGATTTAATTGAATTATACTGTTTGTTGAACCAATTTTCTAGAATATCAGAAATACCATTTGATGAAGATTGGACTTCAGCAGAAAGAGCGGCATTGCCTCTTGTTCTTTCAGGTGCAAACGGCCACAACCTCACCAAATTAGGGTGGCCGACAATAGTGAAACCGCATTCTTCTAAATGGGTTAACAGAAGGTGAAAATCCCAAGTGGTACACCCACCATCAAGGGAGTCGGTATCATCAAGACCAATCCAAGCCATTGGTGTTGGGCGCGTGGCGGTAGCACTTGAGGGCGTCGTTTCAGAGGCTGTCGCCAGAGTCTGAGAAATCGAGTACGCGTTCAATTACATCCTCAACTCCAATATTTTGATCGCAGCGGAATGTCCTCACGCCGTGATTCAATCCAGCTTTCATATCTGCCATACGGTCACCAACCATGAATGAATTACCTTCATCTCTCGAAACATAATCCATCCCGTAGTCAAATTCCGAGAGGGTTTTATCCATTTCAGTAGCATCAATAATTTGCCGACCAACTTGCAACATTCCTGGATTACCCTTACGAGCCCAAGCATTACTCCAAGGAACATAGGGGCTGTATAGAATGACATCGAGATGTGCATCTTCATTTTCTTCAAGCAATATTCTTTGAAGGGCTGAATTAACCTCAGCAAGCCTTTCGTGATCCCACAAACCCCTACCTATTGGTGATTGATTTGTCACTATGCAAATTCTAAATCCAGCATTCCTTATTCTTGCAACAGCAGATGCGGCACCAGGTAATACCTCTAATTCGTCAACTGAATTGATGTAATCCTCACTGCCAACATTTAGGACTCCATCGCGGTCAAGGTATGCAATTTCACCCCCCCATGTTTGGTTGTTAGGTAATGGAAGGAATTTGGCTAAGTCAGTTAACTTAGACAAGTGACGTGATGGTAACATGTAAAATTCGCCTCATGAATGACTTGGAAGATTTCTTTCTAATTTTACGGCTTCCTTCACCATGTGATTAATAATCAGTTGTAAATCCTCAATTCTCTCCATTGAAGTAGTTTCACAAATGATGGCTACATCCACCATTTGTGCTAATTTACCCCCGGCACCATTTTTGTAATTCCCAGTGATTGCGGCCGTTCTACAACCAATCTCTATGGCTTTGACCATACCATTCAAAACATTCTCTGAGTTACCAGAACCACTGTATCCAACTACTAAATCACCGGCTTTTGCCCAAGTACCAAGAGCGCCGGCAAAGATGTTACCATATCCTGTATCATTTGCCCAAGCTGTTAATGAAGCGGTATTGTCTGTGTGGCAAACAGTCTTGACACCCAATTCTTTACTCCAATCTCCTGCAGAATGAGAAGGGGTCGCTGCAGAACCACCATTTCCTATGAAATGAATTGTACCGCCGTTGTCCATCACTGAAAGGATTTCATTGGTTAATTGATTCAAATCCGCTTGATTAAGGGCGTTAATAGCACCAATTAAATCGCCTTTATACGCCTCTAAAAATACTGAAAAGTCGTAGTTCTCCATGTCACCACTGAGCAATCGCTGACGGACAGCCTATTTACGACTTGTTGAACCGCGACAATACAAATAGGTGACTTAAACTACCATTAAACACGGGAGGGAACGACAAAATGGGGATAGAAGAACTAAGGCTTGTGTTTGCATTGTTAGGACTTGCGACCTTAGGTTATTCCTTCCATAGTAAAATGGATAACAAGGCTCCAATTTCATCAATTGGCTGGGTATCAATTTCTACATATTTTTTCCTTGATACACCTCATTACATCGAATTAGCAGACCCTGTATTAATTCTAATGTCTGCGGCAACTTTACCTGTCGGTATTGCTGTAGGAGTGTGGGAATACAATACTCAAAAACGTGGTGAAGAAGAGCCGGCATTATATTGGTTAAAAGGTGCAGTTTTCTGGTCTGCCCTCCCATACTTAGCCATCTCGTGGATACCTTATCTCTCAGTAGCACTAGTTTGGTTCACTGCTGTTCAGGCTGTATTCTTTCTGAAAATAACGGGGATTGCGGATCTACAAGTTGGCCCCGCACAAGTAGAATACCTAGATGGTTCAACTTCACTATTTTCTGAATTCACGGGCAACCCATGGCTTTACCTTGAACCACTTGGAGAGGGAGGGTTCTTCATACCAATTGAACACACAGACGGGACTCCCACTGGTGTATCAATAATTCTTGCCTGTAGTGCACTACAATCGATGATTGTCTTTGTTGGAGCTTTGATTGCTCTAAAGAAAACACCTTGGAAATTAAGAGCACGTGGCCTATTCATCACATTACCGCTTATTCATATTCTCAATGTGTTTCGAAACGCCGGAATAATTTATCTTGACATGACCTACCGTGACTGGCAATGGTTAGGAATGGGGATGTTTGATTTTGCCCATTCTTATGCTGCTAAAGTTGGCAGTCTATTTGCTATGTTTTTAATCGCTATTGTCTTATTTGAAATTCTACCAGAACTCCATAATAATATTCTCAGATTGATGGATCCTTTTATGCCCAAAAAAAGGTCTAACGTTTCTTGAGTTTTTCAAGAACCTTTCCACGAAGCGGCATGCTATGTTCCCAAGCAAATTCTTTCATCACCCTCAAAGCCTGTTTTTCCAACTTCGGGTCTGCAACGATGTCCTTGACATCAATAATATTCAATCTTGTATTTGCCTTGAAAGCAGCTATCGGTTCTTCATTATGGAATACTAAGTACGCAGAACCAAAACCAAATCGTTCTCGCAATAATGAGGCAAAGTATGGCGCTAGAGGGTCTGACGGAGGCAACACGAAATCTCTCATCATTGGGACACCTGTTGAACTCTCGAGCATCTCCTTCCTACCCCAACAAACCTGATTCAAATCTTCTAACAAGAAACCCTTGATTAGTTCGCCTTCATCAACTAGATATTGAAGAACGGTCATGATTTCTTCTGGTTTGTATGGCTTCCCAGCCATTTTTTCACATTGTTTCATAGTAATAACTGGAATTTCTTTTATCAATTCTATGAGATAATCTTGCTTAAATTGCCAGTGGTCTGTGATAATAGTTGGATGGACTGTACGGAAACCCCCTCTGTAGTCTTGAACTAAGTGACCTGAGCGAATGAGTGGCTGAGCGAGTTTACGGAATTCTGAACGGCGTAACGCATGCCTATCCATGAATAATTGAGGGTCCGAATTATCTGTGAAGAAATCTAAAACATCCAATAATTCTTCATCTGGTGGTAAATTACGAATTGTTAGTAACTTTTGGAAGTGTGAATATGGAGCATACACTCTATGTCCTGTTAAATTGGTTCCTTGATGTAACTGATTAGCACTTGCCATTGATGAGAGGTTGACTCGGTATGCTTCACTGCGTCCACGCAGGGCAAAGTCATCTCTAATTTCCATTAGGTCTTTTACAGCAATAGTTTCATTTTCACTTCTTGTGTCTTGATGCATTTTATGATTGTAGAACAAAACTCTAACAGATTCTTTGACAGGCCTAGGATCCATGACACCGCCGCGAATCATTCTACGCCCATCACCAATCGCTTCGAAGCCAATTCTAGTGAATGCATCTATGGTTTCCTTTCGAGCCTCGGAAATATTTTCACCATTGAAATTAGTTAACACAGAAATTTCAACAAGAGTGTCTCGGTAATTTTCCAATAGACGTTCAAATTGCTCAACAAATTCATCTAAGTATGCATGTGGAATATGAATATCTTTAATTTCAAGGTAATCATTTACCTTGTACATCAATATTCTACCAACGGGGTCTACTCCTTTGAATACAGGATAATACCAACCTTGTTTCAGTACATATCTTACTTCTTGAATAAAACGTGAACAGAATGGATCTGATTGTGTTAAGATTCGCATCTGCCTATCTTCACGAATCCGTTTTTTGACCTTAGATACATCAGAAGGAATACAATAGAAATCCGTCAACTCTGGTTGAAGCGCTGAAACTTTAGTGATTCTACCTTGCTCCAAAAGTAACCTCAATGTATCTTCAAGTTCTTCTCCAGCTCTACTGATATACCACCCTAGGGTATATCTTTTGACTGGTCCTATCCTGTTAATTAATTCAACCAATGCATCATCAAATGGTAATGGATGGTACACCTCATATACCCTGTGGAATAAAGAGAGACTCCTTTTCCTCTCTGGAAGTTCTTCATATTGTTTAACATAAAGTAATTGACGTTCCATATTGTTTAGAGCATATTTAGCTCGATTCATCAAATGTTTTGAATCATCATCACGCGGAATATCAACTAAAATTTGTTGTCTAGTTACATTTTCCCCTGCGGGAACTTTAGTCATTAATTTCGCTTCCATATCACCAATCCATGGTTCGGGCCTCAAACCTAGAAGAAGACCCATTTGGTCTTTTTTGGTATATCCAATGCGATTATGCAGTAATCGTCCCATCAGAACATCTGAATCATGCTTCATATCCTTCCAATCAGCGAAACGGAAATCCTTTACCCTATCCAACAATTCATGCATCTTTTGAATCATTACATGCGATGAAAGAGCACCTAATGGATCATCATGTAATTTGAAGGATTTTGTTAACAATAAATTTTGCAGGTTACGATAAGCAATTACTTCTTCCTCTCCACCAGTAAGATAGTGTTCATCAACACGTAAGATAAATTCCCCTTCTTCTGTTTGTCTATAGAATCCAATTGTGACAATGTTGCGAACTTCTAATTCATGAAGTATATTCTCAATCATTTCCTTAGGGAACGGTAATCTTTCAACAAGTATGTCTAATGTCTGTGGCCCTTCACTACCTAGTAGGTCAACTAACTTCACACGAAGGCACTCATGAGGGTCAGATAGAGGGGTTGGTTCCCAAA
>JACNFL010000171.1 GCA_014384685.1 Methanobacteriota archaeon | reverse complement strand
TGACTGGCATGAGAATTCTTGACTTCTTGTTCCCACTCGCAAAGGGTGGGGCAGCAGGAATCCCTGGGCCATTCGGGTCTGGAAAGACTGTGACCCAACAATCACTAGCAAAGTTCTCCGATGCACAAATTGTGGTTTACATCGGATGTGGTGAGCGTGGTAACGAGATGACAGAAGTGTTGGATGAGTTCCCTGAACTTATTGACCCTAATACTGGAAAGCCTCTGATGAACAGAACAGTGATGATTGCAAATACTTCTAACATGCCGGTAGCGGCTCGTGAAGCATCTGTATACACAGGAATCACAATTGCAGAATATTTCCGTGACATGGGTTACGATGTTGCTCTAATGGCAGATTCTACTAGCCGCTGGGCAGAAGCAATGCGTGAAATTTCATCACGTCTTGAAGAGATGCCTGGTGAGGAGGGTTACCCTGCTTACTTATCCAGCCGTTTGGCAGAGTTCTACGAGCGAGCAGGTCGTGTTGAAACCCTTGAGGGTGAAGATGGATCAGTTACAGTAATTGGTGCTGTGTCTCCACCTGGTGGTGACATTTCTGAGCCTGTCAGTCAAGGAACTCTTCGTATTGTGAAGGTTTTCTGGGGTCTTGATGCACCTCTCGCAAGGCAACGTCACTTCCCAGCAATCAATTGGTTGAACTCCTATTCTTTGTACCCACAGTCGCTTGACCAGTGGTTCAAAGACAACATCGCTGCTGATTTCCCTGAAGTCAGAACTGAAATCAGCAGTCTTCTTCAGGTTGAAGCGGAACTGCAAGAAATTGTACAGTTAGTCGGTTCCGATGCACTACCTGTTGACCAACAATTGACTTTAGAAGTTGCAAGAATGATTCGTGAATATTTCCTACAACAGAATGCATTCCACGATATTGACTGTTTCACAGGTGTGCAACAACAATACCACATGGCAAAGGCAATTCTGACCTTCCAGAGTGAAGCTAAGAATGCGATTGAAGCCGGTGGAATGCTTGAGGATGTTGTTAACGTTCCAGCACGCAGTAATTTGATGCGCTCAAGATTTGAAGATAATTATCTTGACCGAATTGAGGGCTTAGTTGCTGATATGACAAAAGAAATTGCCGCTGCGGCGGAGGAGAATTAAGGGGGAATTTAGATGGCAGGAAAAGAATATCGTACCATTACAGATGTTAAGGGACCACTCGTGTTCTTGAACAAGACAGAACCAGTCGCATTCGGAGAAATCGTTGAATTGCGTCTAACAGATGGCAGCATGAAGAACGGACAAGTTCTCGACACCAGCGATGATTTGGTGGTTGTACAAGTTTTCGAAGGCACTGCAGGTGTTGATAGAACAACAGGAGTAAAGTTCCTTGGCGATGTATTCAAACTACCAGTGAGCAATGACCTAGTTGGAAGAATTCTAGACGGTGCTGGCCGCCCTCGTGACGGTGGTCCAGAAATTATTGCTGATGGTAAAGCAGACATTATCGGTGCTGCAATCAATCCGTATGCTCGTCAGAGCCCACACGATTTTATCCAGACTGGAATCAGTGCAATTGACTGCTGTACAACTCTTGTACGCGGACAGAAATTGCCAATCTTCAGTGCATCTGGTCTACCACACAACGATATCGCTCTGCAAATTGCTCGTCAAGCAAAGTTGACAGCAAGCGATGAACAATTTATTGTGGTATTCTGTGCAATGGGAATCACAGCGGAAGAATACAATTTCTTCAGAAGCGATTTGGAGCGCACAGGCGCACTAGAAAACGCGGTTCTGTTCGTCAATCTAGCTGACGACCCAGCGGTTGAGCGACTTATTACACCAAGACTTGCTCTAACAGCAGCAGAGTATCTCGCTTTTGAGCAAGATTACCACGTGCTAGTCATTTACACTGATGTTACAAACTACTGTGACGCACTACGACAAATTGGGGCTGCTCGAGAAGAAGTTCCAGGGCGACGTGGTTACCCGGGTTACATGTACACTGACCTAGCAATGTTGTACGAACGTGCAGGATTAGTGAAGGGGAAGAAGGGGTCAATTACTCAATTCCCTATCCTAACCATGCCTGGTGACGATATTACCCACCCAATCCCTGACCTTTCAGGATATATTACTGAAGGACAGATTGTAATTTCAAGAGAATTGCATGGAAGTGGTATCTATCCACCAATCAATGTACTTCCAAGTTTGTCCCGTCTGATGGGCGGTACAATTGGTGAGAAGACTACCCGCGAGGACCACAAATCGGTTTCTGATCAGATGTATGCTGCATACGCACAAGGACGTGAATTACGTGGTCTTGTGGCGATTGTCGGTGAAGACGCACTAAATGAGCGTGACAAGCAATTGTTGTCTTTCTCAGGATTGTTTGAGGACAAGTTCCTGCGCCAAGGTCGATACGAAGACCGAAGCATCGATGAAACTCTTGACCTGTGCTGGGAACTAATGTCTACAATTGAGACAAAATACCTAGTCAGACTTGATCAACAATGGATTGACAAGTACCATCCTGATAGCAAGAAAGAGTGATTTTTGGTAATGAAAACTTAGGATGTAAAGGGGGATTAGAACATGGCATTGGATATCAAACCAACGCGCAGTGAACTGATTAACCTAAAGCGTCGAATTAAGCAGACACAGAATGGTTACAATTTGTTGAAATTGAAGCGTGATGGTCTGTTCTACGAATTCCGAATATTGTTGTCTGAGATGATTGAGGCTAAGCAAGCACTTGTTACAACTTTTATTGAAGCAAAGCAGGCAATCAATCTTGCAAGTTCTATTGAAGGTGGTTTGGCAGTGAAAAGTGCTGCAATCGCTGTGGCACAGAGCCCTGAGGTTGAGGTTATTCGCCACAACATCATGGGTGTTGTAGTTCCTAAAGTCGAAGGCAAGTACCTATCTCAAACATTGCAAGAACGTGGTCTTGGGTTGATTGGAGGCTCACCTTACTTGGATGAGGCTGCTGATTCTTACGGCACACTAATTGAGAGCATTGTCAAAGCGGCAGAAATGGAATCTACGCTCAAGCGACTGCTTGTTGAGATTGAAGCAACCAAGCGCCGTGTAAACGCTCTTGAGTTCAAAGTAATTCCAGAGATGCTAGAAGCACAAGTATTCATTCAACTCCGACTTGAAGAGATGGAAAGAGAGGAAACTTTCCGTCTAAAGCGATTCAAGAACAAGTGATTCGCTTCTCAAGAATAGGTTTTTTGACAACTTTTCCACTCTTACAGAGTGGATTAATTGGTCAAGGGTTGATACGGCATGAGCCTTCCCGCTGTTGTGGAGGTAGTGCATGTCTGAGGATGAGGAGCAACTCAAACCACTCTTGCTTCAGAAGAAAGCATGGGGTAATCTTGAACTTCTTGAACACATAATCGATCGTCATTTCAGACGGTTGAGGGATGAACTAGGTCCTTTTCCATCTTGGCAAGTAACCCCTCTTGATGGAAGCGTTAGTGAATCAGTATCGCAATTAGATGAGCATTTACGCAATCATGGGTGGAGGGCCATGATTGATGTTGGAGAACCTTATGTTCTGACTCTCATTGATTTACCAGATGATAGACATCCAGAGCAATCACCCTTAGTGCAAACATTATTTTGGGTTTTAGCAACTATGTTTAGCCTAGCTCTTGGAGCGGCCTGGTTAGCATATCAGGATAGCAGTGTAAATTGGTATGACTCCGCAGTGTTGCAATCCTCAGCGATTTATTTCTGTGCACCACTGATGGCTGTAATAGGACTTACTTCAGTAATCAGAAAAAATATTTTTCAGAAGCATGGGGTTGATGCTGGCAACTTTTTAGTGGCAATTTCTCCAATTATGTTTGTCAGTACTAAATCAGTCATCATTTGGCCGTTTGGCTTATTTTTCTTAATGAATCAAAGATTCATGCAGACCGTTGCGTGGGCAAATCGTCGAGGCATGTTGATTTCAGGAGTTGTAACTCCGTTTTGTTTCATCATTTCAGGTCTAATTTTTTCAGTTATTGGAATCCTAATGACAGCAAATAACTCTGTTGATTTCATTGGCGCGCCAGCAATAATACAACTCAATTCAATCACTCATCTTATCGTATCTTTCTTCATCACCCCAGAAGAAATCGCGGTTCGTACTGTTTGGTTACATCCGCTAGCATTAGCAGGTCAGTCATTGATGACATTTGGTTGGATTCTATTATTGCCAATTCCTGGATTCCCCGGTTACCGATTGCTATGGGCGATTTTTGGCAGAGAAACGATGACCGATTCTAGTACTGAATTTGCTCTTTATGGTGTATTTTTGTTTGCTGGCGTGATTATTTTACTCACTTCAGGATACATTCCATGGTTAATCGTTATTTCACTTGGAGTTTGGCGGATGTTTAGTGAACAATCGATTACTTCAGCTGGTCTAATTGTTGATGAAGTAACTGAATTAGATAGTAGATACGGGTTCCGTGTTTTCACTAGTGTTGCCTTTGCTCTGATGCTCACTTTCCCTGGATTAGCAGCGGTTGCTCCTTACGAAAATTGGGAGGAAGGATTGGCGCTTGATTGGGTTGAAGAGTTGGACTTACAGGTTGACGAAGAATGGTCACACACACTTGATTTCGAGATGGTGGGGATTTCACAACGATTTGTGCAAGTATCGGTTTGGGCTGACCCGCCAAGACCGGATTGGGATCTAGAAATAGAGTGTGGGCCTCGGAATGTAGCGTTGCCTACAACATGCGATATCGGCAATGTTGATTTGTTAAATGATGGCAAAGCGACTTTGTCAGCATCAATTTCTAACAACAGCACAATGTTGTTGCCCACTGTTTTACATTTTATCGTTGATGCAGATTCAGAAAGATCGGTTAAAACCATCACTTTGAATCCCGAAACAGTAGTTTCACCAATTCAAGCACATTGGCAACTTGAGCCTACATTCGATGGTCTACTAGCGTGTGCAAATCTCACTTTTAGTAATCAGCAAATAACAGGAAATCTCTCAACTCCAACCCTTCTTTGGAGCGTAACGACGCCATCAAATGGCATTTTCACATCAGATAGTGAGCCAGAAATTTGTTTGAGCGGACCTAATCATGGCAGGATGGTTCTCGAATCTGACGACTTCGGACAGATTTTACCTCTATCATTCATCAGTGATGAAGGAGAGGAATTTGAGTGGCCACTGAGATTACAGAATCCAACGTATGCTCTACCCATACCCTCTGAAGGTTGGTGGTTAGATGGCAAATCTGAGCAAACCCCTTCTTGGTTGACTGCAGGAAACCATGTGGCATGGGGTGAAGGGAATGAAATTTGCACTAATATTGCCCGTGAGCCGGGTCTAGTAGATGGCGTGCTGAATTGGAATGTGGAAACTAGGGGTGAGGTCATTATTCCGGATGTCAATGGTGAAAATCAGATGCACTTTACTCCACCGATTGGAGGTGTAGTATCGGCTTGTGATGACGATATGATTCCTCCTTTACAAGCAAATTTCACGACTGCTTCAGGCCCAAGTCTAGCATTGCGGTTTGGAGAAGAAGTCACTTGGGCTTGGGTTGACAGGCCACTTGAAAGTGGAGAATGGGAGTTGATGAATCTTGGAAACACCTCAATTGTAATTGTCACTATGAGTCACCATGACCTAGATGATACAGAGACAGGATGGGCTGATTCATCAGGTGTGACAATACCGCCGGGAGGTTCAGTGCAACTGAATTTGACTCAGACTTTTGACTCAAATGATGTATTGCAAGTCGCTTGGCTTTCTTTGCATGAAGAATCAGGTATCACAGATTCAATCAGGCTGAATTTCGGCTCATGGTGTTATCAGGGTGCTGATATTGACCATAGCGATGGCCAAGTTGAATGCGTTATTTCGGAGGGTTGAATTTGCGAGTAGCAATACTTGGAGTCGGAGCAATTGGTTCTGTAATTGCCTCATCCCTTGCAAAAACAGATGCCGACCTTATTCTCTACTCACGTGGTTCACAGAGTGCTGCTTTGGCATCAACTGGGATAATTTTAACGACTATTGATGGCGATGTTGAGCATCATCAACCAGATCGCTGGGTAGTTTCAGATTTAGAAATAATTGAGCCACTCTACAGTTGCGCTGATATTGCGATCATCTGTGGTAAATCGAACTCAACACCTGCTTTAGCCATCGCCGCTGAGATACTTTTGCGGCCGAATGGGATAGCGATTAGTGTGCAGAATGGCATGGGTCATGCGGAGAGATTAGTGGCCCGACTTGGTAAACATCGAGTGTTGGCTGGTTGCACAACACATGCGGCTATGAGGCTTGGTCCAGGTGAGGTACAATGGACTGGGCTTGGTGCGGTACGGCTTGCATCTCTTGACGAATCAGACCTTACTCCTGATGATAGGAGGGTGGACGATTTGCTATACTTATTGGGTATGTCAGGGTTGAACCCAGAATGGGAATTTGATTGTGCTGAGATGCTTTGGCAGAAACTTCTGATAAATGTGGCAATCAATCCTTTGGCAGCAATTTGTGGTGTTAGAAATGGCGAGTTGTTGTCGCGTCCGGATTTGCATGAGCAAGCGCTTTCAGCAATGTTAGAAGCGGCCCAAGTGGCAACCGCAGAAGGTGTTGACATGTCTTTCTTTGATTGTGAGGCCGAACTGAAAAGAGTGCTTGAGGCTACAGCGGCTAACCGTTGTTCAATGTTACAGGATGTAATGGCTGGGAGAATAACCGAGGTTGACTCACTTTGTGGGGAGGTTGTTAGGCGGGGCGAGGAATTAGGGATTCCAACGCCGTTGAATCAACAGTTGTTGTCGCTTGTTAAAGGAATTGAGCATTCAACAAGAACCGAGTGACTGAGGTGCTGCTCAGTCCGTACCCCTTGATTCAAGGCAGCGCCGTAGCGCCTGTTTCAGTAGAGATAATCACTCCATCTTTAATCCGATGAACCGACAACACCGCTTCAGGTGTTGAACCATTAGCGAAAGTCACAAACGCGTGCTCGACACCAATTTCCTCATTTTCGTAAATCACTCGATTTTTAGTTCGTGTGAATGAACCACTCATAGCCCAACCGATAATATCCGCCTTTGCTAATACAATACCATCAAGATGCATGACAAATTTGTAATCATCAGACACTAACTCGTTAAGCACTTCTTCGTTCTTATTATCAACCGCTTGCATGAATCTTTCAATAACAGACATATTCAGACCTCTTTAGGTATCTCCGCCGACTATTCCTCATCTATTTCAAAGGTTAGCATCTAGGTAAGGTCAAGATTGTAGTGAAGTCCAACATTGACTTCCCGGGCCAAAGAAGCAGCCATTATCATCTGCGCTAATTGCACCATATTTCTCAACTCAACAATTTCCCTTGAAGGCAGACAACGTCGCCAAATGCGTTCAACTTCTTCATTGAGTAAGGCCAATCTTCTCTGTGCTCTTTTCATTCTCCAGTTACTCTTCACTAGACCGAGGTCATCGCTCATGGTGGAGCGTAGTTGTGCTCGGTCATGCACCAAAGGCGCGTGTTCCTCTAAGTCTGCAAGTCCATCAGCTCGCCATTCAGGTAGGCTGGTTTTTTCTTGTGCCGCGGTCGCTAACCACTCAAGCACCCTAACCCCTGATCGGTGAGAGAATACCACAGCCTCAAGCAATGAGTTGCTGGCCAGTCGGTTTGCCCCGTGAAGTCCGGTGCAAGCAGTTTCGCCAATAGCAAATAATCCGTCAACTAATCTGTCACTTTTCGTACTAAATGTCGGGTCATCAGAGTTGAGGTCACGCTGCCAAACTTCTCCCCACTCATTAACCGCCAATCCCCCTACAATGTAGTGTGCGGCTGGCGCCACAGGGATTGCATCAATGCCGATTTTTAAGCCGTTTTTGAGCATTTTGTTGGCTATATTAGGGAATCTTGATGCAAGATGTACAGCATCTAAATGCTCTGTCACTAACAATACATGATGGCGGCCACTGCGTTTCAATTCAGTATCAATAGCCCTCGCGACAATGTCGCGGGTTGCAAGACTTCCTCGAGCATCAGTTTGGCGCATAAATGAGAAATCATTTGGGTCAGCGGAAGAGTCTGTTTGTTTTGCTTGATGCCAGTTGTCAAGGTCTTCTGCAGTCATCAAGACTGCGCCATCCCCTCTTACTGCCTCTGAAATTAGGAATGGGTTTGAATCCCCATTACTATAGGCAGTTGGATGGAATTGCGCGAATTCTAGGTCGGCAACAGCAGCGCCTGCTCTGACGGCCATAGCGATCCCATCTCCTGTTGCAACCGATGGATTGGTGGTGTGTCGCCATAATTGTCCGGCGCCTCCAGTAGCGATTAGAACAGCGCGGCTAGGTAAAGTGAAAACAGATCCATCAGAATTGAGGCACCAAAGGCCAGCGATTTTTCTTTCATCAGAATCACGGTCATCTAAAATGAGGTCAAGAGCAAGGCAATCTTCGTAGATTGTAATTCTCTCCTCTGAGTGACAGGAAGCAATCAGTGCACGCTCTATTTCAGCCCCTGTCGCATCTTTTGTGTGTAGAATCCTACGTTCTTGGTGTCCACCTTCCATTGCTAAATCATAATCACCAGTCTCTTCTTTGTCAAAATTGACCCCTTCGTTCACTAGGTCTTGAATTCTGGCCGCTGCTTCTTTTACGACCATACGGACAATTCTCTCATCTCCAATCCCTGCTCCAGCCTCTAGAGTGTCACGGATGTGGGCATCAACTGCTTCTGAGTCATTAGTGTCAAGAACCCCTGCAATACCCCCCTGGGCTCGATTGGTTGAAGAGTCTGAAAGCCGTTGTTTAGTTACTAGTGCAACGTTTTGTCCAGCCCGCGCACAACGGGTTGCGACAAAGAGACCCGCGATACCTGAGCCGACTATGGTTACATCTACCATACAGAGGCCTCCGGGTCATCGCCTCAAACCCATATGAATTGAAGGTTGCTCTTCGGATTTTTAAATTCGGGTGCAGGAGAGTAGTGTTTCACTCTCCATATTACACAACTACTAACAATCTCCGGCGGCTCCTTATCAATTGTGACAAAGGCGAAGCCGTTGATACTCGCCATCGTCGGAGTCCTTCTGTTGTCATTTGTGGTTTACAATGTGGAAGTTGGGTTATACTACTTCCAGTATCCAGACCAATTAGTCCATTACAAAATGGAAATTATTGAAATTATCTCTGGTAATTGTGATAGGGAAGTCATCAATGCTGATTTGGCAGACCATCAGAGCAATCAATGCCTATCTCCTTTAGGTACATATTATGCAATTGATGTGATCATTGCAGCAATTGGATTCGTCTTTTCAATATCAGCACCAATAGCTGCATTGAAGCAATCTGGAAAATTAAAGATTTCACGAGGTTGGTCAAAAAACATGGCTCGAATTCGTTTGGTATTTGGCGTCAGTTTGGTAACAATTGCAGTTTCAGATGCTATGGGGTTGCTAACAACCGAGGGACAACCTCTTGATTGGGCACTGGTTCTAGGGATACCAATGCCTGCATTCATGGTTGAAGTTGCGCTCCTCATATTGGGGGTCATGGTCATCAAAAAGGCTGTACGACGTCTCACGTCAAAGCCGAAGTCAGAATTTGTGGAACCATGGCAAATGGCAGGGGCAGGTAGT
>JACNFL010000110.1 GCA_014384685.1 Methanobacteriota archaeon | reverse complement strand
AGGGGAAGCAGTTGAAGCAGGTGCACAATTACGCCTATCACACAAGTTGACAGGCCTTGAGCGTCAAGAAAATGATGGTGTTTTCAACGGCTGGATTTGCCAGGGTAAGGGAGACCAATTTCCAATTACAGCTAAGATTGTAATTGATGCCTCTGGAGTTGCTGGAGTATGCTCAAAATTATTGGAATTAAATCCCCGACCTAAAGTGGTTGCTGGAATGCAATATGAGGTATTAGATGTTCCAACAGATGGTTACTTAGATTTCTATATTTGGCCAAAATATGCAGAAAAGGGTTATCTTTGGATGATTCCGAAGGCAGACGGCAGGGCTAACATTGGGTTAGTTACTGAAAATAAAAAGGGAGCCGTAAAGGCACTTGACCAATTCATAGAAAATGGTGAATTCAAAGGATTAGAAATGATCAATCCGCCTTGGCGGAAAGAAGGAATGAAACTACGAGGTTTTGGTGGGACGATTCCAATTTCCGGGCCACATGAAGTCACCCATACTGATGGAATAATGCTGATCGGTGATGCCGCTGGTTTCACTTCACCTCTGTTTGAAGGTGGTTCTCACTTGGCTTTGAAATCAGCATCATTTGCTGCACAGACAGCCGCTGAAGCGATTGCTGCTGGAGATCTATCTGCTGCGAAGTTAGCCATTTATTCAACTAGGTGGAAAACAGAGTTCCCACCTTATGAAAAAATACTGAGAGGCAAAACAGCCCTGTATTCACTCAGTGATTCTGATATGTCTTTGATGGGCAAGTGTTTCCCTGAAGAAATGTCTTCTATGGGAATATCGGGAAAGGCGATGGTTGGAATTCGTTTACTGGTTAGAAGGCCAAGTCTATACTTTAAGAAAATAGTTCCAGCGATGTTGGCATTTGGATATAGCCGCGCTAAATACTATGGCTGGTAATCACAACAATCATTCAGTCCTTGTGGCCGAAATTGCCATCAGTTGATGGCTACTCGCTCAGTTCGTGCAGTGGCTTCTTTGGTTAGCAATCGCCGTTTCCATAGCCGGTATCTCGATACCGTGGAAAAATCTGTCTGCGGAGCAATCATTGTGGTTTCCACGGCTCATCACATCAATCCAAATTTTACCATTTATTGCTCTTAGTTGGCTGTTTATCAGTGATTCAACAAACTATGATTTGGTTCGTCTTTACGGTGGTAGTGAGATGCCAATCGCCTATCGTATCAGTGCAGTTTGGGCTAGTCGGGAAGGGCCAACTCTTCTTTGGGCCGGCTTATTGGGAATCTGTGGACTCGCTTTCCAAGGTTCAGGGAGGGATGAGAGTTCAGTTCTATTCCGTAAATTAGTCAATGGCGCTGTTCTGACACTTTTCTCTATTGCTATGATGATGCGACCATTCAGGCTTGCTCAAAGTAGTTGGAGAGGTGAATTAAATCCACTATTGCAAACTGATTTGATGGTCTTTCATCCGCCACTAGTTTTCCTGTTTTACTCACTTTGTATGGTTGTGATGCTGAAGGCGCTAGCCACAGTTCTTAGTAACGATAAAGTCGAGGAATCTCAACTTCGTGAGATGGTACTACCTCCAGCAAGAGTTGCATTGGTAGTAGGTACGATTGGTGTGGGGCTCGGTGGGCTTTGGGCTTACACAGTGCTTGATTGGGGTGGGTATTGGGCTTGGGACCCAGTTGAAACAGCCTCTCTTTTACCCTGGCTTTGCCTCCTTCTTTTGCTTCATTTGCGTGTGACTCCTGGTGGTAAAAATAGTGGTTTTGTCCTTCCTTTAGCAATCCTTCCTGGATGGTTCTCTATCCACGCTACTATGGTCACTAGAGCCAATGGTGTTTGGGCTTCGGTACATGCCTTTGTTTCAGAAGATATTGGGTCTCAGAGTGATTCTGCAATCTTGCGAATTATTGATTTACAAAACACAGGAGTAAGTGGGACAGAGGTCATTACATACCTCATTTCATTGGTAGCAATTTTGGCAATTACTGTGGCTGTGATGGTTAGTCGGCAGGCTAGAATTGGCGGCGGTGAAAATCTGCAATTTGCTTCTAGATTTTCATTATGGATGATCTTACTATTACCTTTATCTTGGCTAATTACTGTTGATATGTTTGGGGCTGAATCAAGTTTAATTGAGCGACTGCCTACATTCATTCTGCTCATAGCAGCAGCATCTCCATTGGTGGCAATCATGTTACCACCTGATCCAGCTGGTTCGAAGTTGTTTGCTGACCGTGAGAAATCGGTCTCAATGGCTGCTGTGATATTGTTATCATTAATCATAGATGAACCATTGATTGCAACTCTCCTCATCTTGTTGATGATTTTGAAAGCAAGTTCAGATAAAGAGTCAGAAATGATTTGGACAGTAGCTGGGATAGTAGTCATTTTAACTTCGGTTTACGCTTATCTCATTGATGTGTATGCTGCTGGAATTGGCTTGTTAATCTTCATTTGGCCGTTACTGGTTCTAGATGTTGAAGATGGAGAAGAACAGACTTTGAAGGAACGTATATCTGAACTTTCAATTCGAAAAACCCAAATTCGGCTATCGCTATTCGCACCTATTGTTATTGGTGGAACATTTTTCACATTGACTTGGATGTTGTTGGTTGCTAGTGTTGATGGAACTTCACTAGCAATGCATGAGATGTTCGGCGCTCCACTTATTTTGTTAATCGCTTCTGCTTTAGCAACATATTCGTGGAAAGATACAGTACCTGAAAAAATGGTCCCTTTTCTTCTATTAGGTTTTATTATCACAGGAATTGTTGTAGGGGTATTCCTTGACATCCCTATCGTTGGGGATAGCAGTTCTCAGTTTAGTGACACAATAAACCGAGGTGAAGTTGCATGGTTGTTATTACCTATTTTAATCGTAGCAATTCCTTCAATAATACGTCTTGCGATTGATCTCTATCAACGAACAGCAAAGGGATATTCCCCTGCAAAAATGCGTAGTGCGCTTGCACATACAGCACATGTGGGAATTCTATTGTTACTGGTTGGCCATGTATTCACAACTACACTAATTGACAGAACCGATCCTTCTCATCAAGTAGTCTTGGTACAAGGGCAACAGGTTTCTCATGAAGGGTATCTGCTAACTTTTGATGAATGGACTGTACTTTCTCCTGATGATGCTGAATTCAACGAGCGTTTTTCAGTTGGAGATGGTTTCCTTGGTGCTAAAATTGACATATACAATGAGCAGGGTATTTTGCTGGACACTGTTAATCCAGGTATGTTGAGGTTTGATAGTTCAAACAGTTTCCCTCGTAGTGAGGTGGATAGGTACACATCTTTGACTGGTGATACTGTGTTTATCTTTGATTGGTCACAAACACAAGCATTAGGCAATGCATCTGGTATTATGGATTCAGATAGTGACGACGTTGGGCTTGATAGAGTACGATTAACAGTTTACCATCTCTCTGGCAGCCATCTTGTATGGGCTGGGTGGCTAATCATTATCCTCTCAACTATAGGAATCGCTGTCACCTCAATTCAGCGGCCCAGTAAGACGATTCCCTCCATCTGATATTGGATAATTTCACCGTTTCACTCATAAAGGGGGAGTCGGTCGGCGGCTCGCCCCATTAGGGGTTGAAGTGGTATTCATGGAAGAAGGTTCGATTGTGTACATAGATTACGACCTGTATGAGGTTGATTCAGGAAAACTAATCGAGACCACTCGAGAGGAGACTGCAAAGTCAAATGACGTTCATGAAGAGTCAAGAAATTATGAGCCTCTGTGCATCACTATCGGTGCTGGAGCATTGATTCCAGGTTTTGAAGAAAGCCTTGAAGAAGCTGAGGTTGAAACTGATTACGATATTGAGATTCCAGCAGACAAAGCCTATGGTGAACGTGACCCAGGTGCTGTTGAAATGTTAGGGCCACAACAATTGGCTCGCCAAGTAAGAGATCCTGACAATCTACAAGTCGGTGGCCCAGTTGAAATCGGTGGTCGAAAAGGCACCTTAGTCATGTTCCGCGCCGGTCGTGCACGGATTGATTTCAATCACGAATTAGCAGGTAAATCACTGCGTTATAATTACCGAATCACTAAGGTTGTTGAAGAGAAGGATGAGATGGTAATGACTCTTCTAAAGATGTCAACAGGGTCTGATGACTTTGAAGTAGAATTTGACGGAGATGATGTATCCATCACAATTCCAGAGTTTCTTGGATATGATCAATCATGGGGAATGGCAAAGTTCCAACTCATTCGTTCACTACGTGACACTGTTGGTGCTAAAACAATCGTCTTTAGAGATGTACACCAATTCAGAGAGGCTGCAGAAGAAGAGGAAGAAGAACATGTCCACGATGAAAACTGTGACCACGATCATGACGAAGAAGAGTGAACCTCTTTTGATAGAGCCGACTCGGCGGTGTAATGAGCGCTGACGAGGACGAATCTGAATCTTCCGGAGATGCTGATTTGACTGATGAAGTCAGAGTTGAGAATGAGGATAAAGATTCATCTCCAAAAGTTAGTTTTCCTCGTTCATTGCCTGATTCTGAATTTGCCAATCATGAGTTAGTAGCATTCACAATAATTGGTTTGGGGATGGCGTTACCTGGTATCGCCTATCTGCTAGGATTTTTTGCTGATGTTTGGGGTTTATGGGATATTATTGACTTAAACATCGTACAGCCGATTATTGGCGAAGGTGATGGTGATTCAAGTTACAACCCTGTTGACACAGTTGCTTATGGTATTCTTCTAGTGGCTTTCATTGTCAGTCTATCTGCGCTAATACGAAAGTGGGGGATTTCAAGTGATGATAGAATGCTCTACTCATTACTACCTTGGGTATTATGGGCGGTATTAGTTGAAGTACACGAGGACGCAGGACTTTTCGCAGATAATGTTGATTCTTGGTTTGTTTCGCCAATTATTCATTTCCAAACTGCTGGCTGGATTTTACTTATTGGAATGTTTGTTCCAATTTTGAAGGAAATGGAATCCAGTCCTGAAAAAGATAAGTTCCTAACATTTTTGCCATTGATGGTAGTGGTAGTTAGTCAATTGATTCTATTTTATGATTTTTCAGTTGGGAAAGATATTGCTGTGGTAATCCTGATCCCAGGATTCTTTTGGTTCTTCTTTGAAGTTGAAGAATTCAGTTGGAATAACTGGTTAAATAATTGGAATCAATTAGAGCGCTCTTTACTGTATGCTGGAATTGGTGCTTGTATCTTGAACGCGGTTAGTTTGATAGGTTTTGCCCAAACACAGTTAGTTGCCGGAGAATTAACGATTTGGCCAGCATTTGCAATTCTTGGCTGCCCCTTCATCATTGTAATGTTCCTACGACGTCGAGGATTGGATTCATTTAGGGAATTAATCAGTGAAGGAAAAATACCTGGCATGCTTGATGAGGGGATGACCGTCCAAGAGTGGGAAAGTCTCGAAGGTAAAGAGTTTGAAGAAAATGAAAAACTGGTAAAAAGGGCTGCGTTTGCAACACCCATTGTATTGTTGGCAGTATATGGTCAACTTGTAGATGGTTTAGCATCATGGTTAGGTGTTGACTTTTTTGGCTATTCTGAAAAGCATGTTCTGTCAACTTTGGTAATGCGTTTGGCTGGTGGAGATGAAGGTGGTTCTGGTGGCGGTTGGGGATTTTTTGTTGTCAAAATGGCCTTAGCCTTGGTGGTCATAATGTTCTTTGCTGAATGGCGATGGGAAAAACGCCAATCTCATCTTCGATTATTGGTTGTTCTTGGGCTTTTGACAGTAGGTCTCGCTCCGGGCCTTAGGGACCTAGGACGGCTTATGTTGGGTGTTTGAAGCCGCACCGTTCAAACACCTGTTTGATTTCGACCCTATGGGTCGACATGGATAGACTACCTTCTTCGGTGCGAACTAGCGATAAACAGTATGCTACAAATTTAGAACATAATCGAGCTATTGTGGCGGCAATGGAGGGCCGTATGAAAGCCGTTATGGAGGGGGGTGGTGGAAAATATGTTGAACGCCACCGAAGCCGAGGTAAAATGTTGCCAAGAGAGCGAATTGAAGCTATTTGTGACCCTGGCACCGCCTTTCTTGAATTGAGTAAATTAGCAGCAAACGGCCTTTATGATGGCAACGCTCACAGTGCGGGTATCATTACTGGAATCGGAATGGTTCACGGCCGTGAATGTATGTTCGTAGCCAATGACGCAACGGTGAAAGGCGGCTCGTACTATCCAATGACGGTAAAAAAACACATCCGCGCCCAAAGTATTGCTGAAGAGAACGGTTTGCCTTGTATCTATTTGGTTGATTCAGGAGGTGCATATTTGCCATTACAGGATGAAGTATTCCCTGATAGAGAACACTTTGGCAGGATATTCCGCAATCAAGCAGTAATGAGTGGCAAAGGAATACCTCAGATTTCAGCAGTCCTTGGTTCATGTACAGCGGGGGGTGCTTATGTGCCTGCTATGAGTGATGAATCAATCATTGTCAAAGACAATGGGACAATCTTCCTTGCTGGGCCACCACTTGTGAAAGCAGCTACCGGCGAGGAGGTAACAGCCGAAGCATTGGGTGGTGCCGATGTTCATACTGTAGAATCTGGAGTTGCTGATCATTTTGCGGAAGATGAGCCAGATGGCCTCCGAATAGTTCGCAACATTGTTGAGAATCTTCCAGCACCTTACAAAGTTGCGTTAGATGTAGTCACCCCTGAACCACCACACCACGACCCTGAAGAATTGTTAGGGATAATTCCTGAAGATAACAGAATGCCATATGATGTTAGGGAAGTCATTGCAAGAGTCACCGATGGTTCTCGTTTCCATGAGTTCAAGTCTCGCTATGGCACCACCATTGTTTGTGGGTTTGCGCGCATCCACGGTTATCCTGTTGGCATAGTTGCTAACAACGGAATCCTATTTTCAGAATCAGCACTCAAAGCCACTCATTTCATTGAATTGTGTGGGCAGAGAGGTACTCCGATTATATTTTTGCAGAATATAACTGGATTCATGGTTGGAAGTGAATATGAGGCCGGTGGGATTGCTAAAGATGGAGCAAAAATGGTAACTGCAGTTGCTTGTGCACCAGTGCCTAAGTTCACAGTAATTATTGGTGGTTCTCACGGTGCTGGGAATTATGCTATGTGTGGCAGAGGATATGACCCTCGATTCCTTTTCATGTGGCCTAATTCTAGAATATCAGTAATGGGTGGACCACAGGCATCAAGTGTATTGACTACTGTAAAGCAGGACCAGCGTGCGCGCGAGGGGCAGGCACCAATGGAAGGCGATGAGTTGGATGACTTCCAAAATCCAATTCTAGAGAGGTATGAAACCGAAGGTTCTCCATACTATGCTACTGCCCGATTGTGGGATGATGGAATTATTGATCCAAGGGATACTAGAGATGTATTGGGGCTGAGTATTTCTGCTGCATTGAATGGGCCATTCCCCGATTCAGAATATGGTATTTTCAGGATGTGAAGGAGCAATTGCAATGAATGATTTTTCAATTGGAGAATTAATGCCGAAAACCGGCTTGTGCACTCTCAATATTGAAGGCCCCGTGGGGTATCTGACATTACAACGAGAAGATGTGTTCAATGCCTTAAATCCAGAATTGATTGGAGAATTATGTGATTTACTTGAATGGAGTAAAGAACGCTCAGTAAGTGAGCGTGGTCAATTGAAGGACAGTAAAGGTGAGCCGTATCTTAGAGTGATTGTATTCACCGGCAGTGGAAAACATTTCTGCGCAGGTGCAGATATTGGTTGGATGCAGGCTTCAGGTGCTCAAACATCTGAACAAAATCGCAATGATGCCGAACGTCTTGATAGATTATTCAACACACTTTGGTCTCACCCATGTTTCACTATCGGTGCAGTACAGGGCGTTGCTTTAGGTGGAGGAGCTGGCCTAATTGCTTGCCTCGATCATGTGATTGGGGAGAGTAAAACAAAAATTGCGCTATCTGAGGGTAAATTAGGAATTTTACCAGCAGTCATTGGTCCCTACGTATACCGTAGACTTGGCAGTGCCCAAACTAGACGACTCGCAATGTTGGCAAAACGCATTGGAGTTGATGAGGCTTTACGAATTGGAATGATTGATGAGAAGGTAGAATCTCCAGAACAGTTTACTGAAGCTATCCAAGGAGTAGTGTCAGAAGTGTTAACCACGGGTCCTTCTGCTGTAGGTGAAGCAAAACGTTTGATTTTACAGTTTGATCGTTGGGATGGTACTGATGAGGAATTGCGTAAATGGACACTAGATAAAACCTCAGAGATGCGGGGTTCTTCTGAAGGTCAAGAAGGGCTTTCTTCATTCATTGAACGGCGACCTCCAGCATGGAACAGTGAGGATTGAGCAATAATGGATTTCCCATCATGGATTGCTGACGCGCCGTTCAAATTCGGTAAGGTCCTAATTGCTAACCGTGGCGAAATTGCTTGCAGAATTATCAGAGGTTGCCAAGAGATGGGGTTAGCCACTGTGGCGGTTTTCAATGATGCTGATGCAAATGCAATGCATGTTGAATTAGCAGACGAATCAGTACACCTAGAAGGTGATGATTTAGCATCTACATACCTTTCAGCAACTTCGATAATCAATGCTTGTCGAATAAGTAGAGCGGATGCACTTCACCCTGGTTACGGCTTTCTTTCTGAGCGAGCAGATTTTGCAGAGTTGGTAGGAGCAAGTGGAATAATCTGGATAGGTCCGCCCTCAAAAGCAATTGATTCAATGGGTGATAAAGTAAAAGCTCGTAGATTAATGCTTGATGCGGGTGTCCCACTTGTGCCAGGTGCTGAACTAACATCTCAAGATTCTCTGAGTGATACTGTCGATGAATTACGTAGTTTATCCAGTGAAGTTGGTTTCCCAATTTTATTGAAAGCCTCAGCAGGAGGTGGCGGAAAAGGAATGAGGGCTGTCGAAACATCCGGAGAATTGGAGGCAGCTTATCTTTCAGCCAAGCGTGAAGCACTTTCTGCATTCGGAGATGACACAATTTATCTAGAAAGGCGCATAGTTTCACCGCGCCATATTGAAATACAAATCCTCTGCGATACTCATGGAGGTGCAATTCACTTACTAGAGCGTGAATGTAGTATCCAAAGGAGACATCAGAAGGTTATCGAAGAAGCACCGAGTGTGGCAATTTCTGTTGAGATGCGAGAACAAATGGGTGAGGCAGCGATAAATGCAGCCAAAGCAGTTCATTATGTGGGTGCAGGCACTGTTGAATTTTTACTTTCAGGAGATGAGTTTTTCTTTTTGGAAATGAACACTCGCCTACAAGTAGAGCACCCCGTGACTGAACTGGTGACAGGGGTTGATTTGGTTCAGGAGCAATTACGAATTGCCGCAGGTCATCCATTAGCAATTTCTCAAGATGAAGTATCCCCTCGTGGCTGGGCAATTGAGGCCCGAATTTATTCTGAGGATGCAGCCAATGGTTTTCTGCCCGCTACTGGTCCATTAGCAATTTTCAGGGCACCAGAAGGACCAGGTATTCGTCTTGATACTGGTGTGAGGCAGGGCGATGAAGCGAGAATTGACTTTGATCCAATGCTTGCGAAACTCATTGTACACGCTCCTGATAGACAGCGTGCAATTGAGCGAATGTCTCGGGCATTAGAGGATTTCATAATTTTGGGTGTCACTACAAATATTGAGTTCTTAAGAAGTGTAATAACACATCAAAAGTTTGCTAGTGGAGACACAACAACGGATTTCATAGAGTCAATATGGCCTGATGGATGGAAGTCATTAGGTGACCCTGCAGCGGCTGTAATCGCTGCAGCAAGTGCTGAGAAAGCAGGTCTTCATTTGGGGGTATTAAGTGGTGAACTAGAAGATTCGCCAGATCCATATAATCCGTTTTCCA
>JACNFL010000126.1 GCA_014384685.1 Methanobacteriota archaeon | reverse complement strand
CATTGATTTCACAGGAGAATCAGGTGCAACAGGCTCGCCTGGCCAAAATGGCACTTCTGCATCAATCATCAAGAATATGGCACCATTAGTCAGCGTATCAAAAGCACAAGGAATTGCCGGTACAGCCGCTTATTCATCTACAAACGGTTCGTTCATTGGATATTCCGATTTCAATTTTTCAATATTTAGAACGATGGTTGATTTGGATGGTAATATTATGTCAGCAGGTTGGGATTTCAATTTAGATGGCACTATTGACCAAATTTCCACTGATGCATCTTCGGTCGATTTGATATCCATACCGAGATTAAATTGGGTGATGGCAAACACAATTTCAGGTTCTGTTAATTTACCAAATCAATTCTTAATGACGTCATTTGCTTTCATCGCCATTGATGATGATGGTGCTGCAACGGCTGAATTACACACTTTAATTTTTGATTCTTATGAGTTTGGATCTGAATTAGATACGAGTGAGGTCGCATTGGAGTATCCAAGAGAGCCAACAGGGGATACTACCCTGAACACCTACACAGCAGATGACGCAGATGACGCAGCAAACGATGCAGCTGGTGGAGCAGACACACTGATCCGCATGCAGATGACTGGAAAGGATGACCTAGCATGGTCATTCGTTAAGGTCACACTAAGTGTAGGCGACAATGTCTACACATGCAGCGTAACAGCAGGCGATAAGTGCACTATCAGCCAATCCGCTGGTAGTAACGACAACGCATGGGAACCTGGGGAGTACATCTTCCTAAGTGAAGGCACAGCAGAAATCTGCAGTGCACAAGGCTGTGACGTCGGTATCTCCGTAACAAACGGTGGCCACACAGTTGCTGGTGACAGCAGCCAGATGGTTAACTGAGCGCTGAAAAGCTGTTCAAGTAGAAAACACACAAGTAATGCAAACACGGTCCTCGTTGGGTCGCCTTCGGGCGGGTCAACGGGGGCCATTTTTTTTTGTAAAAATTTCACTACCTAGTGAATTAATGCTAAGTGCTAAAGTCTTGAATCATTGAATTACTGTAATTGGTCAAAGCGATTAATTGATTCTCGAACCTCTTGAATAGGTCTCCATATATGTGACTTCAAACGAAGTACGATTCTCAGGTGTACCCACACTAGAATAGCCATTGAATGAGCAAACGAAGTTAATGCATTCATCGGGCGAATGGAATCGTATCCTAAGACACGAACTGCAAATGGGGGGAATAGTATTGCAAGGAACATAGACAAATTTAGTGCCGCAACACTGAGTGGGAAAAGAGTCCATTGATGTGGATTTAGTGCCACTGACAATAGTACACCAATACCACAGGCTAGAGAGGCAATAACTAGGGCTGGCATTTTGATATGTACGTAAAACAGGGTTCGCATTGTCATTCGCATTGGTGCTCCCATTTTCTTAGAGAACATCAAATCTGAATTGCGCCAAAGATGGCGCACGAGTCCTTGGGCTCGCCGCATCCTTTGGCTATGAATTGCTGATAGCGATCTTGGCACGGCTTCAAAGAAGTGGAGATCAGGGTCATGTATCGCTCTCAACCCTTGCCGACGTGCTTCAACTGCTAGTTGTGAATCATCTGCATTGGAATCCGCTACAACACCCGCGTTGATTGCACTACGACTGTAAGCGGCTAAAGAGCCCTCAAAAATGGGAGTTGAATCTAGGCGACTTTCTGCTTCTCTCGCTCGGTTATAGTATGAACGATATGCATTTGATTCCAACATTGGTTTGCCATTTTCATCTATTGGTTGTTGCTGTCCACAAACTGCACCAATTTCTGGATTCAAAAACCAACGCCCAATTCTCTCCAAAGAATTCACCGCTAAACGTGAATCTGCATCAGTGAGAACTACCACTTCGCTATCAGCATGGGATTCGGCTAAACCCAGATTTACCGCTGCAGATTTACCTGCAACACTAGTTGTTGATAGAAGCCGAACGAGTGGGCCAAACTCTGGAGCTTTAGAAATCCAATCTTCAACGACTTGCATGGTTTGGTCTGATGAGCCAGTGTCAATTACCAGAACCTCAAGCAATTCCCTTGGGTAATGCTTGAGCGCTAAATCGGCCAATTTTCCTGCAATCACCAACTCTTCATCCCGCACACAGATTATCACGGTCATTCTTGGGAGGGGTTCACCGCTTGCGTCCGGAAAAGTTGGAAAAGGGTGTTTATTCAACCATTTTCGGTTAAACCAATCCTGTAAAAGTAAGGGTAACACAGCGACTGAACCGAGGCCTATTTCTGCAATAATCAGCCATTCAGTTGGTGTCATTCGGACAACTCCTGAATTGAATTTTGATAAAGTTCTGCCCACTGTTTACCTAGCATTTCTGGCGTCTGTTGGGTGACAGACCCGGGGCCAGCAGATGACATTTTTTCCCAGCGATCAGAATCTTTGAGCACCTTCTCAATAGCATCTGCCCATTCGTTAGAATCTAAGTTTTCAACGATGATTCCGCCATCTTCTAAAATGCCTTGACAAGATGGGGAGGCCATTACCGGTAAGCCGCATGATAGAGCTTCCATGGCCGCCACCGGCATACCCTCGTAATCAGATGGTATCAACAGTAAACCGGCGGTTGTAAGTAACTCATCTTTCTCCTCACCAGTCAACCATCCTCGAGCATGTATCCCTTGTTCTGGACCCAAAGCCCCTACCCACTTGTGACCTGGTGAAACTCCTGAAAGGTGAAGATGTACATCGTGACCACGGTTTCGCAATTCTTGTGTGACTTTGATTGCTAACTGATGTCCTTTGATAGGTGATGGCCGGGCGAGTAAAATCATCAAATTAGGGTCTCGATTAGATGTTTTAATCATCCTAATTGAGGGGGCGGGAGAGCCGATAACCTGTAATTTTTCCAAACCTATTTCCTTTTTATGACGGGGTGTCAAAGCAACGGGTGTTACCAATTGATGGGATGTAATCTTAAAAAATTCAGTTCTGACCGAGTTAGAATTAAGCAGAAAGGAGTTGAAATTTCCTGCATGAATTTGTAAAATAACCGGAACCTTTGCGTTAATGCACAATTTAACTGCTCTAATCTTTCTCCACCATGAATAACTGGTAGCCGTATGAATATGAACGACGTCTGGGGGGTTATTTTTGAGTCTAGATTTCAGTTCTCTCTTAGCAATACGCCATGCATTAATTTTTGCTAACACTGAACCATCAACATGTGTGTTAATAGATTCAGTAATCCAATCTATTGGAGGATGCTTGAGATGGTGTCTAATTGTAGCCTGCATACCACCTCGACTTTCTACCGGGCCGACATGTAAGACTCGCTTCAACCCAACCACCTTTGGTGCGGGGGAGATGTAGCAACGATATAGGAGTCGGCATTTCGGGTAATCGTGAAACTTCTCTGGGTGACAGCAAAGCGGCTCGGTAAAGACCTCGCCAGCACCACACAATTAGCAGTCACAAATTCATTGGCAAAAAGGGGATGGGACGTCACAATCGTTGCACCAAAAGGTGGTGCACCTCAGCAAAGTAGTCTTTCAAATGCGTTGGATAAAGACGAAAGTAGTTCTAAACATACTTTTTTCGAAGTCAAAAGATCACGTAAACCAGGATTAGGGTGGCTGACCTTTGGCAGTGACTTGAAGAAAAAGTTGCCAGATGTGGTGAATGATGGAGATTTTGATATTGCATTAGTGGAATGGCAAGCGGTCGCAGGTTCACATAAAGCACTGACTCAGTTCAATATCCCATGGCTAATTGTTGATAGAAGTCCACCGGTTTTCCGTTCTCTTGCTGGGCGTCTTCAATGGTTTGAATATCGCCGAGCTTACAAATTAGCCAGCAAAAACGGAGTCGTTGGTTCGGTACCAAAATCACAAGCATTAGCTGAATGGAATCGCCAGCATAAACGGATTGTTGAACCCGTTATTATTCTAGAAGCGGGTGTTGATGTTTCAAGATTCAAACCCTCAAATTTTACTGGGAAGCCGACAATTATTCACCATGGACAACTCGATAAAGAAAGAAAAATAATGCGTTTAGTAGATATTGGTTCACTCATTGCTGCAAGAGGAATTGATTTCAAAATGAGAATCGCTGGAACTGGGAATTGTTTAACAGAATTGCAGAAAACAGCCACTCATCATGAATGGTTGGAGGTTTTAGGTCCGCTACCCTCTGACCAAATACCCCAATTTCTTTCCTCAGGCCACATCGCTTTATTTCCCCTCCCTGATGGTGAAATATGGCGTTTAGCAAGTCCTCTGAAAGTGCGTGAATGGGCTGCTGCAGGCCTACCTATGATTCTTTCAAATATTACTCCACACAAATCTATTGGAGAAAGAAGTTGGGTCAAACTTGTTGAACATAATGCACCATTAGAAGAATGGGCAAATCAGGTAGAAGAATTACTGAATTCCGATCTTGTTAGCATTGGAAGAAAGGCTAGAATTGATGCTGAAAATGAATTTGATTGGCAACAAACCACTGAATCTCTACACCTGAAACTTACTGAATTGGCGGGTCTTTAAATGACTGGGGAAGAAGAGATTTCCAAACGGAAAGTAGTTCCTCAAAGGGACACACTTTGGCTCTCTGGAGCAGATGCGATTAACCTAGTGTTTGGAATCATCATTCACGTAGTTTTGACACGAGCTTTGCTTAGCGATGATTATGGAACATTCGTGTTACTGCTCGACTTTTTCCATGTCTGTGTTATACTTGTAGACCTTGGACTCCCTACACTAATTGCACGCGATGGTGGTAGACTTGGTAGTAAGTTAAGTAGCCTTACTTCAAGAATTGTTTCTTTTCAATTTCCATTGATGGTATTGATTGGATTACTCGGTGCTTATGTTGGTGTGATGTTGTTTGGAGGTTGGTTGGTGCCAGCGTTTCTTCTCGCCATCGCTGCTGGACTTCAGGTGGTTACCTATTCCCTAAGAGCGGGGATGCGTTCTCTTGGTGAAGCGCGCTGGGAAGCAATTGTTCGAGTTGTTGACAGGGGAGTAGTCGCACTTCTAATGATAAGTTGGGCAAATGGTACCGTTGAGCAATTTGCTCAAGCAACTCTATTCGGACCAATTATTGCCCTAGCAATCACTGTGTTAGTTTGGCTTAGAAAAATCAAACCTCGTCTGCAAGAACCAACACAACCTCTCCCTGAAATCAACGATATGGGGATGAAAGAGTTAGTTAACACAGGTCTGCCATTCCTGTTTGCTTCTGCGGCCTTGGTTATCAATGTTAGAATTGAAAAATTGCTACTAGGAATATTGGCGGCTCCAGAAGATGTGGCGGTTTTCCAAATTGCCTGGCTTGGCTTTATTGCGGGATATGGCCCAATACTCTCACTAAGGGCTGTGTTGCTATCATGGTTTGGCGAGGTACGCGATGATTTGGAAAAGTTGACTCACCGCTACAAGCGCGCCTTCTTTGCTTGTGGAATCTTAGGCCCAATAGGTGCCGGAATTGGAATGATTATTGGCCCGTTTGCCTTTGATACTCTCTTTCCAGATTACGCAAATGTAGTGACTAAACCATTTCTTGTACTTCTATTAGCCTGGTTATTTCATGCGATGGCAAGTCCTTCTCTATCCTTAATCCAAGTGAGTGAAAAACCTTGGAATTATACTAGGATTCTGTGGGTTGGGATTGCTGTAAGCATAGCCGCTTCCATATATCTAATTCCTAGCCAACCAAGTGCTGTTGTGGGAGCAACCGGTGCCGCTGCTTTTGCCTCTCTAATCGTCTTCGCTCTCGCCTTTATGGGGGCGGGAATTGAAAAATCTGAGGTAGAACCACTCGCTGAATGAATTAATCAATAATTGCACTAAGCGCCTTCAGTAATCATTTCTTGAAGTTCACCTGATTCAAACATCTCTAGAGCAATATCTGAGCCACCGATGAGTTCGCCATCAATGAAGCATTGTGGCATCGTTGGCCAATCTGACCACTCGCATACTGCTGGAATTGCTCGTGGATCAGCCAAGATATTAACAGTTACAAATGGCATCTCCAACTGTTGAAACACCATTGCAGCACGGGCGGAAAAACCGCATTGTGGTTGCTCTGGCGTTCCTTTCATGAAGAGAACTAATCTGTTCCCATCAACAATTTCCTGTAATTCTTCTCCTGTCCAATTAAATTCTGTCATTTTTATTCCTCCTTGTTTGTTCGTCGAACTTGTAAGCCAACGAATTTGCTTCTCTTTGCCTCATGCGGTGAAAATGGTTCATCACCACTACTCTTTTCTGCCTCTTCCGGAGTCTGGCATTTAAGATCAAGAGCATGTACATAATTAGTCTGGATGTGTTGTTTAAAGTGCTGAATAACCGGCTTCTGCCGCTTGAATAATCTCACACCCTCAAATCCTATGTCCACAATTCGTACGAACCAATGGTCGCCACCTCCTGTAGTATCAGTTGCTTCAACTTCTGCATTAGGATAGACCTCTTTGACCTGTTCAACCATCCACTCGGCGGTAGGCATTGATTCATTGGCTGCGTTAGACCATTTTCAACCCTCGTGTTGAGGACTCTTGCACTAACCTAGAGTGCAGAATTGATTTCTGCAAGGTTTTCAGCGATTGTTCCATTATCATTTATGAGACCTGAACCAACTACTGCAGCCTCAATACCCCAATCTGCAACTTCTGCAATATTGTGAGCTTTGATGCCACCATCTATCATTAATTTCGTTGCTCTACCACCTTGAGATATTTGTTCATCTACTGCCGCTCTAAGAGTGCGCACCTTATCTTCTACTTCAGGCATGAAAGATTGACCACCCTTTCCAGGAACCACTGACATGACAAGCACTAGGTCAAGATCTGGGAGAAGGGGGAGAACATCATCAAGAGTTGTTGCTGGATTCAAGACTAAACCTGCCTGACAGCCTGCATCATGCAAATTTGTGATCAGTTTTGGGAAGTCATCTACTGCTTCAACATGGGCTATCACTAAGTCAACTCCAGCATCGACATATTGCATCCAAGTATCAGCAGCATTGGTTACCATCAAATGACAATCAAGGAATATATCGCTGCCAACTCGCTTCCTAATGGATGAGATTAATGCAGGACCAAAAGTGATGGTTTTGTTGATTACCCAATTACCATCCATCACATCAAGATGTATCCATTCAATTCCCGCAGCGACAGCGTCATCGACCACTTTTCCTAAATTACAATAATCAGCGGTCAAAATACTTGGACAGACAATCACAACCTTCCCCTCAAACTACCCGAGAGGCAAGGGGTTCTCAATCCTTCACATTGAAGACGGCAGGTTCAAAGACCCCCGTGCGAGGGGAAAGGTTGCACAGGAGATATTGACATGGCAGGAGCAATTGTAGAAGCATCAGACGCGACTTTTGATACAGTAACAACAGAAAATGAATGGGTTTTGGTGGATTTTTGGGCCCCTTGGTGTGGGCCATGCAAAATGATTGCGCCGGTGCTAGAACAAATTGCAGATGAACGGGATAATCTTACCATCGCAAAGGTAAATGTTGACCACAATCAGAACTCTCCGGGTCGCTTTGGAGTGCGTGGTATTCCAACCCTAGTGCTGTTCCACAATGGTGAGCCAATTGACCAACATTCTGGAGCAATGCAAAAAGGTGGGTTTGACGATTGGTTAAACCGACACATGAACTGATTTAATTCATTCTTAGATATTTTTCATCGCTGTTGTGATTGCTTTCCGGCGCTCATTCATTGACTCGCCTACTTCCCGCAACAATCTCTCACGGATTGCCTCGTGTAACCATAATCCGTCTGCTAATTCTACAATGATTCCACGACTCAATAATTCAGAGGGAGGGGTCCCATCTACTCCCGCTGCCAAAGCCAATGTCGACCAAGGAATTGGCCTTTCTGCAGCAGCTAAATAACCCAATAAATCACGGTGCTCTTCTGGAAGTACTTGCAATATTTCCTCATCAAGGAATCTTAACCAATCACCGTGTACAACATCCCCGTACATCTCTAATAATTCAACGGCTAAGGGGTGTCCTCCTGTCATTTTGTGGACCTCTTCTGGTTCAGGTGGTGAAGGAACATCAAACTGAGCAATCCATTGTTCCACTTCTTCCAAACTAAGTCCTCGGAGAGGTAATTCTGAAACTAAACCACGAGTGTGGACATCACGACGGTCGTAGAACGACAGAGCAGTGCGTGAGATAAGCAACATTCGTAGTGGGGTTTGATCTGCAACTTGCAAAAGTGAGCCCAATAGGTGTGCTGAGTCAACTTCAACGTTGTGAACATCATCTAATACTAACAAAATATATGGGGGGGTCTCGCTCTTTTCTTCTAGTTTATCAAACACCTTTTCCCTCAGTTTTTCAGGGTCCGTGAGATAGGCAGTGAGGCGGCGGCGATAGAGGTCAATATCGAACTTACCGCTTGGCGACATTGGTAACGATTCAAGGATGCCGTAAGGGTCCCAACTCAAACTTCCTTTAGATTCAATTCCAAGACGGTGAAGAATACTTGTTGCAATTCCAATAGCAGTATCCCACGGCTGACACGGATAATACATGACCCTGAGGTTTGGTTCATCGTCAAGACGTTGGTTTAGCCAATGAGAAACAAGGGTTGTTTTGCCGCATCCCGCTATCCCGCTAACAACGAGAGTAGGCTCTCGACCTTCATACCACGCATCAAGAGCGGCTCTCTCGTCGCTTCTACCATGTACTGTGCGAGTTTTCGGCGCCCTGACATGGTAGGTTGAATGTGCTCCGGCTAGGATTTGCAAGCGACCAGGTGGAGGTTTGTCATCACCTTTTTCAATTCGACCAAGACGAATATCTCCATACTGCAACATTCCTTCGGCGATTACCATCATTAGCACTTGTAAAAGGGTAAGATTACTGTCAAGTCTATCTGAGGCTTCACTTGCTTCCACTTCAAGCATTTTTCCATCTCTTCCTCTGATTAGAACGCTGGTCTTCTTGATATTAGGTAGTCGATTATTAATTTCCTCTCTACCATTTTCTGTTAATTGCCACGTCTTTTGACGACGGGCCTCTCCACGAATCTGACGAGTGTGCTCACTTACGAAACCTTGCTTCAATAACGGACGCATGGCACGGCTAACATTTGGTGGGTGAAGACCACAAGATTCTGCGATGCCTGGACGAGTAACTGGAGCGGTTACGATGAAGTGGTCAGCCTGATGGTCATTCTCTAACAAGTGGAGCAATACGCGGTCATTGACCGAGAGGGACACGCGCAGTGGAGTCTCTGACATCTGAAACCGCTGTGACTATTGTCCCCATTGAAGCATTCGCCTCTCTGTTGCCTTCTATTGGGGGCTATTTATTATTGAATTACTTACTTTTTATAGCGGTTTTTTGATGCGCGAACGCCATAAGCCCTTTTTATGATTGCAGTTCCGCATATCATGACAGAAAGGGGGTTGGTGAATCTAAGGCCCCATGCAATCATGATTTCACTAACTATGATTCTAGTTTTATTCAGCCCAATGGCAACTGCCTTTGACACTGATGGGGATGGTGTCGATGATAGTGTTGATGACTGCCCCGTAGCATATGGCAATAGCACTGTTGACAGGGATGGATGCCCTGATAGAGATGGTGATGGTACAAGTGACATAAATGACCCTTGGGTGATTCAAGCGGGTGGGTTTCTAGAAGATAATCGCCAATCAATGAGCGATGACCAATATGTTTCATTATTCAACTTTGATGGAAGTAAATATTTGACAACAGAGGATACTGGTGGATGGGGTAGTTCAAATGGCTGGTTACGAATATGGGACACAACAAGTAAAACGAATGTGAAATCCGTTGAATTTAGTGGAAATTTCGTACATGATGCCGATTGGTCACCTGATGGAATGTTTGTTGCTGCAATAACTGACAACGATGAGTTATTTGTTTACTACTCTAGTAATGTGACACCTCTCTTTTCAGTAAGTACAGATGTAGGTAGCGGTGATCAACCTAACGAAGTGGCTTTCAGCC
>JACNFL010000282.1 GCA_014384685.1 Methanobacteriota archaeon | reverse complement strand
AAGCAACAGCGCCGGCACTAAATGCAGCATATTCAGTTATCTCTATCGTATTTCTAGGGGTGGTGAAACTGTTTCTTGCTTCTCTGATAGATTCTCTCATTTCACGAGCCGCTACATGACCATCGAGGCCAGGGATATCTAATGAGATAATTACTAAATCTGGTTTCTCTGTGATGAAAATATCAACTGCTTTATCCCCATTTTGGCATTCAATTACACGATAATCTCTCTGACGAAATATCTCATTCATACGATATAGCGCCATCTCATTATTATCAACTAACAAAGCAAGGGGGGCTTCTTCATCAGTGACCTCAGTAACTCGGACCATTGACCTCTCTCCATTGTTCGCCACAATTGTCCCGCACATCAAGGGAACGGTCTTATTCTTCTTCGGAGTTCTGCTCTTCCGTGAGCACTTCCGCGGGCGCTTCGGAGGGTTCTGTGAATGTCTTTTTCAATTCTTCAGCATCCTTTTCTTCGGCTTCTTTATTGGCGATGTCTTTGGGTGCCTGAACGAATGCCATCCGCATCTCAGTAACGATGCCGCGTAACAGATTTGTTTCTATCTCATCGATGTTACCTTCAGTCCTTTTTTGTAGGACTGCAATCAAATCAATGGCCGCTTTTGCTTCGGCAATATTGACAGTATGTTGGCCTTCATGGTCCGGTATTTTTCCGAGTGCCACTAAAGCTGAACGTTGCAACATCTGTACCAATCCAAAGAATTGTTGGCTCTCTTCACTGGCTAGAAATTCTGTCGTCATTATTTCACCCCTACTAGTCATCGGTTTCAGTATTTTCCATATCATCAACATCAAAAAAGTTCTCTGATTGGTCTAATTCTTTTGACCAAGGGTTTTGTTTAAACCACTCTTTAGTTCCAACTTCACTTTGCTTTTTTCGGCTTGAAAGATACGATATTAAACCACCAATAATGAGCAACCCTAAGAATGCAAATAGGGGAAATTTTAGAACATTAAATTCAAAAAATGAACCAAATGTGGGTTGGCTAGTCGTGTTAATTTCCACATAGACTGTGCCATTACTCCGAGCCCCATCATCATCCACAACTTCGTAGGAAATTTCGTATTCATTCTCGCCACGACTTGGGGTACCAGGTTCAATCCCCAACACCTCAAATTCCGTACCAATTCTTTGAGCCCAAGGTGAATCCCAAGATATGGAAAGGCTTTCAATATCAGAGGTTGATTCATCAATATCAACAATAATACACAACACGTCTGCTGTTTCACCATGTGATTTTGAGTTACATTCTACCTCAATTATTGGTTGTTTATTTACAACTTGAATTGGTATTATCATGGAGGTGGAATCTGAACCATCGGTGATGGTGATAGTTACTTCATAACTGCCAGCATCAGAAATAGAAAGTATGAATTGTTGGTCTAAGGTATTCTCTTCCAACTCAGCCCTATAATCAGGAGATAGTGACAAAGAAGCCGACATTGTATCCCAATTATCATCGATTGAATCAGACCAATCAAATACAATTTCATCGTCTTCATAGAGTGGAACTGGAATTGAATAATCAAGATTAATTTGTGGCGGGCGGTTCACAACAGCATAGTAAAAATTGGTTAAATCGTACTCGGTTTCTATACCTACTTGTAATTGTGATAATACCGCCCCAGCATTCAATCCACTATCAATTCCAACAGGGAATTGATACCATCCAGTAGAATTTTTTGTGGTTAAAACCCCGACCCCATTTTGCATCCAAGTAAGGCTAACATTTTCTTGTTCCGATGCGTTCAAATCGGGATTCCAAATCGGACGAACCATTATTGTTGAACCTTCAAACACCGCCGAAGAATTGGTCTCGACGCCGATTAAAAGTTGTCTCGTTTCTTGGGCTTCAAGTGTGAAATTTGCTTCCACAACATCGCTTGCTCCAAATGGGTCTGTGACTCGTAAAGTCACGTGTTTTTCTCCTAAACTTGGGTAACGGTGAAAGATTGTCTCCCCTACTATCCACTGGCCTTGGTTCTCAGGTGGTAAACCCTCCTCGATGAGCCATTCGCAGAGCAAATCTTCTCCAGGGGTGTCGGTTGAGTTTTCGCACGACAGACGCACTACTTGGGCTAGGGCTGGCCAAGGTTGGCTCACTGAAATATTGGCAATTGGTGGGACATTTCCAATTTGAAAATAAAATGTTGAAATTGTGAAGGTTTGATTCTCTAAGTAAACTGCATATAAAGAAAATGAATGGTTTCCTGCCGATTGGAAAGTTCGACTGATTTGGGGTTGGTATGGGATCTGCAGGAGTTCTCCATCATCTTCAATCCAATCTATCCATAAATATTCTACATCTAGGCCTTCGACGGTTTGCTCAATTTCAAAAATTGCTTGTTCACCGACATCAGGGTTGTTGACTAATGTGATGTTGGGGCCTCGGGACGGTGATATTGCTAACGGCCAAATAAATTGGTTGTTATCTTCGTTTTCTTCATTCCACTCATCATCAGGGTCCAAAGTAACTGTCAAATTATGCAATCCAGCCGAAAGTGGGGAACCTGTTTCATTGAACCAGCCCCCCCAATGCATGGAATCAATCATAGTTGAGTTGAAAATTGTTGTGAAATTTGGGCCATTATCAAATGAATATCCAATTGTGATATCTTGTTGATATGTTTGCATTCGATGAGCAAAAAACTCTCCCAAAATAATGACTGGTGTGCTACTATTCAATGCTGCACCAAAAAGTGCTTTCATTTCCAAATCAGGGGGTCTAAGTTCGCCTTCTTGATAATTAACTGCTGAAAGAGCGATTAAATCTGCGGTAATATTTGGTAGCCAATCAACTTGTAGTTTTAATGGGGTATCATGAGGAATTTCCGAGATATTGAGCACATTTGAAGTCGGGATGAGGTTTGTGAAATTTTCAATTGGTGTGTTATCTCGCCGGTCAAGTACGGTTAAACGGATGGTCTCTCGCACATCTTGGAAATTACCGATACCATACCACTCCCAATCCAAATCAAGTGAGCCCCATTCATTGTCACTGTCTTTCTCGAGCGGCGGGCTTATCCATGTGCCATTAGAGAATGGTGCGAATCGACCGCCAGAAGCACGCATGTCGTCATAACTCGCACTGGCCACAGTGCCATTTGACCGAACATTGAATGATGTATAATCATCAGATGGATTTTTTTCTGAGAAAAAGGGCAGGAGGCAACGCAAGAAAGGGCCTTGGTAGAGCATATATTCCCTATTTGAGTGGTCTACTAAAACCCGCCAATCAATCCAATTTGATGCTCCGGCTGTATGAGGGGGTAAAGGACTGGATTGAGGCCCACAATCAATTCCAAAACCATTTTTTTCACCGAAAGGAACTATCTTGCCATCACCTTCTTGAACAACCCCAAACCAGTTTGTTTCACCATTCGTGACACCACCAATTTTGATACTTCGATAAGAACTGTTAGAAATTTGATTCATAGATATATTTTGGGCTAAAGTTGACCAGCCATTTGTGATCCACGGGGTGGGTGAGAGATGATAACAATAGGAGTTCCCAACTGATGATTGGGTGATTGTTGCATATCCATTACTAGTCTGGGCTTGATTACCTCCACAAGTCCATGAATGAGAGGCACCGTTGGGAAAATTTTCTTCAAATTCCCATTGATTAGGCGATTCAAAACGTAATTTAGGAATGATGACGCCTTCGGGAATGTTATGATCTGCTAAAGATGAGTTTCGGTGGCGGGTATCGGTATCAATAAAATCCCCATTATACAACCAATTCGTGCTATAAACTATCGCTTCTCTTTTTGCTGGCTCAACACGAAGGGGTGTTTGGTCCTCAACAATTATGAGGTTGAGAGAGGAGATAATTATGAAAAAGAGTATCAGTGACCTCAACTGAATTTGGTTAAGCATCATGATTTGGTCAATTGGTCAAGTAAAAAAGGCGTTGGGCGTAATGCTTAGATTAGGAAAATACTTCGTCGATGAGCCAATCGGGGTCAAATTGTTTCAAATCTCCATACTCTTGCCCTACTCCAGCCAAAACGATTGGCTTGTCAGTCGCATGAGCGATTGAAAGTGCGGCACCACCTTTTGCATCGGTGTCTAATTTGCAAAGTACTGCACCATCAAACTTCAACATTCTTTGGAATTCTTTGGCTTGCTCAACAGCGTCGTTGCCCGCTAAAGCATCGCCCACAAACAAAACGAGGTGGGGTTTTGTGACTCTGTGGACTTTACGAAGTTCTTCCATCAAATTGGATTTGTTTTGCATTCTGCCCGCAGTATCAACAATGACTACATCCATTTTTCTAGCTTTGGCGTGCTCAATAGCATCGCGGGCAATTGCTGCTGCATCTCCACCACGCTGACTACTGACACATCGAATGTTAAGGCGCTTAGCATGTGTTTCCAACTGATCAATTGCTCCGGCCCTGAAAGTATCGGATGCCGCCAACACCACTCTTCTGTCTTTATTTTTCAAGCGGTGAGCAATTTTTGCAGTGGTGGTTGTTTTGCCCGTTCCATTTACTCCAACCATCATGATTACAACAGGTAAATCGCCTGATTCCAATAACGAATCAACTGTTGCATCAAAGTCCCAATAGCCTGCAGATAGAAGTGTGCGCAGTGCTCTTTTTAGGGACGCTTCTACGACTTTAGAAAGGTCTGCTCCTTTACGCAAACGATTGCCGACTAACTCATTACGAAGAGCTGTAATCACCTCTTCAATTGATGCTCGGCCCATATCTGCTTCTAACATCACGAGTTCTAATTCTTCGAGCATGGCGTCAAGCGCCACCCCGCCTTTGATGATTTTACCACCACTTTCCACCACTCCGCCACCAAGGTCAATTTCAATGGTTTTTCCCGTATCGGTCTCAACGGCTGTTGGGCCCGTGGAACCACGTGGTGCGCTCTTCACCTCAACCAATTTTCTACCAGTTGTAGAACGCATTATTTGCAAGTCTATTTTTGAGCCGTCGGGTCGAACATCTTGATCGACATCAAAGCCTTCTTTTTTGAGGCGTTGGCGTTCTTTAATCGCTTCTTTTGCTTCTTTTTCGAGGCGTTTTCGTTGTTTTTTATCAAGTGATGGAGATATCGGTTCTGGTATAGGTTCATCATCCCAATCATCCCACTCATCCTCTTCTTCTTCTAGGGTTTCAGATATTGCTTCAATTTCTTCAACATCTTCCCAATCATCATTGATTGAAGTCGTTGCTTCAACTTGGGGGACTTCTGATTGTGCCTCTTGCTGTTCTTTGATTTGTTGACGTTTTGCAATTGCTTCCTGTGCTTCTTCGGATTCTTCATCAACAGTTAATGAATCGATGTCGGTGTCATCTGCAACCTCTTTCACGCGTTTGCGAAATCTATCAAAGAATCCCATCAAATCACTTCAATCGTCTAATGTCAATTCACCCGATGCGCTTCTCTTTCGGCGCTTTGGAACTGGTTTGGAAGGTGTTGGTTCCTCCGCCTCTTCTTCGAGTGGTTGTTCCTTTTCTTCAGCCTGTAATACCTCTGCATCATTTGTGAATTTGGCTGCTAAATCCTTTACTTTCAATTCCGTATCATTGAATTCTGTCTGTAATGTCGATATTAATTCTTCAATATCGGAAACTCTTTTCTTTAAAATTTCAATTGCTTCTGATACATTTTTTTCTGCCTGAATCCCACTTCCTATATCAACAACTACACCTGGATTATTTGGTTGGTCAACCAGTAATTGTGTCCCTGAACCTAATGGTATCATGATTTTTGGTGATGATTCATCGTCAAGGGATTCAAGAGCTTGTATTACCTCTTGGTGTTCAACAGAGGCTTGACTTAGCCGTTCAATTTGTTCACCTAAAGCGGTTAATTGTTGCCTATACATCTCTACGAGACGGGACAATCGTTGCAATTCAGCGGCGTCACTCATGGCTCTCCCTCGTTCGCATCGGCACGCCCAAGGGTCATGAAGGCGTCGCCAAGGGTTTATCGGTGGGTTATCTCCATAACTAATATCCAAACTCAATGATTTGGAGGGCGGTTAGGTGCGCATAGAGGGAAGTCGAGTCTTGGTGACTGGTGGTACGGGGTCAATAGGCTCTGAAATAGTCCGACAATTGTTGCAACGCAACCCGTCTCATGTGGTGATTTTCTCACGTGATGACTCTAAACACTTCTATTTCCAGCAAGAATTAGCAAAGCACGATAACATCACTTTCATCATTGGAAATGTTCGAGATAGGGAGGCTTTAGCTAGGGCTTTTGTTGGTGGAATTGACATTGTTATTCATGCCGCTGCGCTAAAGCATGTACTCATTTGTGAACAAAATCCAACAGAAGCGGTGAAAACTAATATTTTGGGAACTCAAAATGTTGTTGATATGGCTAAAGAAAATGGCGTCGATGTGATGATGACTATTTCGACTGACAAGGCTGTTGCACCCACCTCAACAATGGGGGCAACCAAATATGTTGCAGAGAAATTGACTATTGATGGAAATTTAACTGGTGATACTAACTGCGCGTGCGTGCGCTTTGGTAATGTTCTCGGAAGCAGGGGATCAGTTATTCCTGCAATGATTAAGGGAATCCGGGAAAGAGGGGAAATTTGGATTTCCGATGAAAGGATAACCCGCTTTGCTATGCCTATTCCAGATGCGGCTACATTGGTTCTGGATGCTGTTGATATCTGTTCAGGTGGAGAAATATTCGTGTTAAAAATGAAGTCATTTAGCCTTAAACAACTTGTAGATGTTATGAAGGGGATGTCGTTTGCAGCATCTGGTTTTGATGTTGATGTTAGGGGACTTATTCGTGCTGAAAAGTTGCATGAAGATCTAGTAACTAGTGATGAAATTGGGAGATTGTGGGAATCTGATTCTCACTATGTTGTCGCCCCGCCTGTCGGAAACTGGAAACCAGGTGCAGGTTTATCAAAAATAGAACTCCAAGATTATAATTCAAGTAGTGGATTAGTATTTTCTAATGATGAGTTAGCACAGCATATTGAAGAATGTGTTGTTGCTCTTGGCCTTGATTGATGTGAGATTATGATTGGCGTTACCGGGGCAACCGGATTCATCGGTTCTCATCTGATGAATGCACTTGGTGATATTGGGTTTAAAATAGACTTAAGAAATTCAACAAATGAAGAAGTACGAACAATGATTGATGGAAATAATTGCAATACTATTATCCATTTAGCAAACCCAACACCAAGTAATTTTGATGAAAATAGTGGAGAAATTAGGGGGAACGCGAGAAAACTTGCTGAACGGTTAGTTGTGATTACTGAATCCATGCAAACAGTTCACATTATTGCACTATCTTCAATTAGAGTTTATCCAAATGGGTTGCATGTTTTTACTAGTAAATCTCCATTGAATCCGATTGATGATTATGGGCGGGGGAAAGTTGAGATGGAAGATATTTTCACATCATCAAAACATCGGGTTACGGCCTTACGTTGTTCAAGTGTTCAAGGAGTTGGACAAGATGGTTTACCTCGCGGGGTTGTTGGTGTTTTTGCAAAACAATTTCATGAAAAAGGTGTGTTAAGTATAATGGGTGATGGTTTAGCAACTAAAGATTTGATTCATGTTGAAAATTTGGTTTCCTTATTGGTCAAACTCTCATCAATTCATGTACCTGAAAATGATGTTTTTCTTCCTGTTGGCGGGGGGTCTTCCATCACCGTCGCCAAACTTGCTGAATTATTTACAACAGGAACTGATTGTAAAACAGAAACAATTGAACCTGCTAATTATGAATTATCTGGTAGTGTTGATAACTCTGAAATCATGTCCTATGTTGATTGGTCCCCTACACGGTCTGTTGAAAATATGATTGATGAAGCTCTCAATGCAATGAGAGGTGTGATGCAATGATTGGAGCAAGAAACTCCACGACAATAATCCATCTGTTCAAAGGAAAAAATAAGAGTATTGTGGACGCAGTACAACGATATGAAGAATTGTATGGTATTGGCCCTGTTTGGGTAATACAAGTTCCTGCTAGAATTTGTTTGGCTGCTGATCACACTGATTATTGGTCTGGATTTACACCAGAACTTGTTGTGATGGCAAGTGATTCACAAATTATGACCGCTGTTATTGGGCCGCGAGATGATGGGTTTATTTCCTGTAATTCAATGGGTGAAGAGTTTGAACCATGGGAACAGGGATTGGGAGAAAATATCTCTAGTGGTGAAAATTGGTTGGCATGGCTTGAGTTGTTGGGGGAACCTACGCCACATTGGTCGAATTATGTGATGGGGTCTGTTAGACATACACAGATGTTTGAAGATGTGGAATATGGGTTCAACATGTCAATCACTTCTTCTATACCTCCTGATTCGGGTTCTTCTTCGTCCTCCGCATTAGCAATTTGTGGGATGTTTGCTATTCGATTATCAAATCAACTTGATACGGATGCTGAAGTTATGACACGCGCTACTGCTGAGGCTGAATGGTTTTGCGGCACCAGGGGTGGAATGATGGACCACGCCACAATGATGTACAGTTGTGAAGATTCTGTTTTGAGATTGACTTTCAATCCTTTTTCACAACAAGCAATTCAATTACCCAAGGAAATGAGTGGCGTGAAATTTGCTACGCTGTTTACACATCCATCAAAAAAAGGAAGTGAGATTAAGCGGGCTTTCAACGAGCTCGCTTTCGTTGCACGAGAAATTATCCCGCGACTCGTTCCCAAAAATTGGCAAGATAATTGGGAGAATGTTGCAATGGAATTGCCTGAAAAAATGTCTCGAGAAGAAATTGTCAATCGCTGGCCAAATGAGTGTCTGGTGTTTGAAAAAATGTATCCCGCCCTTTTTGATATTAATTTTGAAATCAAGGTGGCAAATAGATTTAGATTTGCTATGCGTGAATTGGATAGGAGTAAACGTATGCAATCGCTACTAACAAGTGGTAACTGTACTGCTGACCAAATTGGCATTATTATGAATGAAGCATGGATTGATGCAGGTGAATTGTATGGTATAAGGACAGCAGAAATGGATCGATTTGCAGACAAAGCAAGAAAGATTGTGGGTGTTCATGGGATTAAAGTGATGGGGGCTGGATTTGGTGGTAACTTACTATTGTTAACTGACAGAGATGTTGACCTCTCTTCATTAGGTAATGATAGAATCAAGGAATGCTCTGCTGGTCGTGCTGCATCGATTGTTGATGTTGGTGATATGATGCCCACGCTTGGTAATTCAACGCCACCTCTAGCAGCGGTATTGTTGTGTGGCGGGGTTGGTAGTCGAATGCTAAAACAAGGAATTACAACCCATAAACCACTCTTACCTTTGAATGGGATCCCTTCAACTAAATTGGTAATTCAACAATTACTTAATTCAAATCTAAATTTCTCACAAATATTAGTTGTTATCCCACCTGGAAGAGAAGTTGATTATGATGGAGTTTTGACCAGTTTAGGTGTAAAAATTGTTACCCAATATGAAGCGTTGGGTACAGGAAATGCTGTGCATTGTATTATTGATGAATTATTATCTCCAATTGAACAGGTGTATGTATCATTTGGCACTCAACCTTTGATTAGAACTAAAACAATTGAGGCTGCTTTGGCGCATCATTTGGCTTCGGGGGCAGGATTTACCCTACCCACCACTCTTCGAAAAAAACCCTATGCACCATTAATTAGAGATAAAATGGGTAAAGTTGTTGGTTCAATAGAAACCTATCTAGACAATGCTGTGATGCCTGATTTTGGTGAAACAAATGTTGGTGGCTACTGGAGTAGTAAACAAGCTTTAGAAACAGTGTTGGGAGAATTACATTCAAAACTTTATGACGAAGGAAATAAACGATACAACACAAATTCTGGGGAGTTGGGATTCCCAAATGAGATGACAAAGGGTTGCCTTGAGGCTGGCCTTGGGGTAGAGGGAATCGCAATTGCTGACCCTGAAGAAGTGGTTGGCCTCAAAACCCCCGAACACATCGGAGAGGTTGAGCAGTGGTTAAACAAAGG
>JACNFL010000105.1 GCA_014384685.1 Methanobacteriota archaeon | reverse complement strand
CCAGACCATCGTGGAGAGTCCTGACCTCAATCCCAAAGAATGCCGAAGCTGGAAGAATGGCGTCCTGTTTCCTCAACAGCATTGTTTGAGAATAATTGAGGTGCTCGGTCCGAGTGCCCAAGCATGATATCTAAATCGCCATCACCATCGTAATCAAAGATTGAAACACCCATTGTTTTGTTACCATTAGTTCCAGTCCTTAAGCCGATTTCACCACTAATATCCACAAAATTGACAAAACCATCACCATCAATATCACCATCATTGCGATATAATGTGTTATTGTTGTAGGCAGTAAAACGGTTGATTCTTCCAACACCAAAGAAGATGTCCAAATCTCCATCAAGGTCGTAGTCAAAGAATTGGCAAGCCCAATTCACTGCAACGAATGAGCCAGCTGACCCCGCATCACGGAATCCCAAGTCACGGCTTCTCTCACTGAATGAATTCCCGCCATCGTTTTCCCAAAGGTAGTTTGGCCCAAAGTTTGAGTGGCACAGGTCAAGGTCTCCATCTCCATCCCAATCTCCAGCGTGTGCTCCCATGCCAGTACCTGGTAAGTCCATATTCAACTCTTTTGTCATCACAGTGAAAGTACCGTCGCGATTATTGTGATAGATTGGTGACATACCGAAGTCAGATGCAACATAGAGGTCTTCCCAACCATCATTATCGTAATCAAACCAGACTCCAGCAAAGGATAGTCCAGTTCCTCGATAATCTGCTGTAGCGATTTGTGCCATCGTTGAGGGGTTTGAAGGGCTGGCTTGGTCCATTCTGTATAGTCCTGAAAGGAAGAATTGATTCGGCGAATCTGAGACTTCACCTTGGCCGCTAACACCAGCGAATTTCGTGACATCACTGAATTCTATTTCTCCGTCCCCGTCAACATCCCCATCATTACGATAGAGAAAGTTGGTTTCTGTACGCGCCCAGTATAATTCCTCATCTACAATACCGAGATTCATTGAGTAGAGATCAACATCGCCATCATGGTCGTAGTCTGCCCAAATTGCAGTTGTGCTATGGCCATAATTCGCCACACCACTGACAAATATCACTTCAGGAGGATTTTCATCGTCGTAACCTTCGCCTCCATTGGTAATGCTAACAGATGAAATTTCACCATCAGCTGTGACGATAGCCTCAGCCATTGCGCCATTCCCGTATGCATCACGGAAATAAATTGCTGGAGCAAGTCCGCCAGATGTCGCATAATCAGAGCCTACATTTTGCATTACAACTTCTGTGACATTTCCATTGACCACAATGGCATTGGCGAGAGCACCTTGGCCAACGCCAGTATCCACAGTTACATCAGTAAATTGACAATTCCCATTATTTTTGAATAGAATATTCCTCTCCCCAGAATCTAAATTATCAACATCTGATTCGCCAAAAGCGCTGAGATAAACATCTTTGTCACCATCATTATCGTAATCTGCCCAAGAAGATCCAATTACAGTTGTATTTTGTAAATTCATTCCAGATTCACTGGTCCAATCTGTGAAGGTTCCATCTCCGTTGTTCAACATAAATTGAATTGAACCAGATTCAAATTCTAAATTTTCGTAAGATAGATGGTCGAATCTTGCTGTAACCATGACATCCATGTCTCCATCTTGGTCACAATCATCAACCGAAATTCCTGGACCATAACTAACCCAATTTGTTAGTGGTCCAGTGTCAATAATATTGATGCCACTTGCTTCGGAAACATCAGTGAAGGTTACCATCGTTTCCGTTGGTACACCTTGTGAATGTGCAAGTGCAGGAGATGGTAGTGCTGAAAGAAGAGTTGTAATCGTCAGAATCGCCATAATTATTGCAGTTTTTTTGGGGCGTTTAATTGGATTTATTCCCATAATGGATACCCCCCGGAGTCACTTCGGTAACATTAACCACACTGATTTCACCTATGAAATATACCCACACGATTAATTCAATCATTTCGGATAAAATTAATTTAATTGCATAGAACAAAGTTCTAACCGGAAGTTGTAGTCGAAAAAAGTGGTTGAGATATGTCTATCCCCATTAGGTTGCAAAAGCGTGCTCAAGGCTTCACTGCAACTCGCCTCTTCGCACAGATAATGACACTCTTGCTTTTATCGGTCTCGTTATCTCTTCCTACAGCAGCAACACCAGTTGCTAAAGAAGAGTCAAGTGTATTCGAATCTCATGATGAAATAGCACCCCAAGTAACACGAAATAATGATGGCAGTGGCAATAATATTGCTAACACCTATTGGGGTGCAGTTAACAGCCAAATCAATCGATTAACTTCATCATCTTTCAATGACAATATCTCTGAAATGGCGCACCCAGAATATGAAAATCCACGAATTATTTCTAATCAAGTTTGTGTAGAAACAATCGCTACACCAAGTCCGCTTGGTCTTTCAAACATGAATGTACTTTGGTCTGAATTCATTAACAACGATATGCAACTCACAACTCATCAAGACTCTTCTCATGAAGGTGGATTGGAAGAGGCACATATTCCAATACCAATTGATGATGAAATCATGAATCCAGGTGGTGTAGAAGATTCACGAATCAAATATTTACGAACTGAATTCATTTCTAGTACAGGAAATGGTGAAGAGAATCCTAGAGAATATCCGAATGAGGCAAGTAGTTGGATTGATGGTGGTTCAATTTATTCCTTTAGTATAGAGTTTCAAGATTATCTTCGCAGTGGCGAAGGAGGCCGTCTAAAAGTAACCGATGTTGATGGTTGGGACATGGTGCCTGGTCGCATAACAGAATATGTAGAGAGTGTGTCAGGGGATGACCCCAATCTCCAATTTTTTACCGGTGATTCAAGAAACCTAGAGCACATTGGGCTCACTTCACTTCAAGTCTTGTTCATCAGAGAACACAACCGGATAGCAGATGGTTTGAGCGAGCGCAATTCCGATTGGAATGATGAACAGATATTTCAGCGCGCTAAGAAAATAGTTCAAGCTGAAATTCAAGCGATTACATACAATGAATATCTCCCGTCTATTGGAATTAATTTGGATGATTATTCCGGTTATAATTCAACTATTAATCCACAATTAAGTAATGAATATATCTTGTTAGCAGCATTTGCTACAGGAAGCCAAATGGCTGACGGTTGGCTACAATTTGATGAAGGACTCAACGAAACTGCAGGCGGCCATTTGGATTTGAGGGATGGCTTTTGGATATCATCCTCGTTAATTGAGGTTGGTGGAATAGATACTACAATTCGTGGTGCTGCATACGATACTCAAAGAGAAATGGATTTACCAGTAATCCCTAGTCTTCGTAATTTGATGAGTGGGGCAATGTGGGGTGGCTGGATGGATGATTGTGCAATGGACATCCAACGCGGCCGTGACCGTGGGCTCACAGATTACAATTCATTGAGAGAAGGTCTCGGGCTTGATAGAGTCACGAATTGGAGTGATATCAGTTCAGATGTTGATTCACAACAAAAACTAGCATCAGCGTATCCAGATGTTGATAGCATCGATGCATATATCGGTGTAATGGCAGAAGATAGACTAGAATCTTCAATCTATGGTGAAACTCAACAGATGTTGGTTTTGGACCAGTTCCAAAGGGTGCGTGATGGAGATCGATTCTGGTATGAGAATGATGCAGAATTAAATTCGTTAACCAGTGAGTTCAATTCCCTGCGGTTGTCTGATATTATTCTCAGAAATACAGAAATTGAATCAATTCAATGCGATGTATTCTTTGCTGAGAGCGATGCGAGCAGTTTTCAGTGCCACCTTGCGAATTCAGATGCTCCACAAATTTCAGGGGATAATGAGGGAGAAATTTCAACCAAAATAAGCACCTATGTGGGCGCAGTAATAGCATTAATTTTGATAGCGGTAGTAGTATTATCAGGAAAAGAATCAAAAAATCCAGAAGAAAAAGAAACCGAGGAGGAAGAATGATGTCAAGAAATTTTGAATCAAACAACTCACTGTCAAATCGTAAAAGATTTGCTTTATCGACTGTAGCACTTTTCATGCTTTTAGGATTAGCAACAGTTTCGGCTTCAACTATTGAGAAGGAGGATGGTGCTACAACCTACGACTCAGCTGATGAATCTGCAATGAATTCTGAAACCCAGTATGGGTATGATGGTTCTGGAGTAAATATTGACCACCCTGAATATGGTGTGGCAGGGTCCGAACTTTCTCGGTTTTCAGAGAGGTATCCAACGACCGATGGTGAAAATCTCACCTTTTGGGACCGCCCAGATGTTCCTAACCCGCGTGAAATTAGTAACTCACTTTGTCATGAAGATCAGTCGCATCCTGATTCACAAGGATTGTCTGATTACAACTGGTTATGGGGACAGTTCATCACTCATGATATTGACCATACAACAACTCAAGATGGCAGGACACCCGACCAAGATCAACCAGATACTGCATATATCCCAATCTCCGAAAATGATGAATGGATGGGATTCCCTGGTGGATTACAAATGAGATTTTTCCGTTCATTAGTGGCTAATGGTACTGGGGATGGAGACCCTCTAAATCAAAGAGAACCCCCTAACACAATTACAACTTGGATAGATGGTTCGGTGGTTTACGGCAGTGATGTAGCAAGAGCAGATTGGTTACGTGAAAATCGCGGTGGAAGAATGAAGGTTAGTGACTTTGAGGAAGGTGACTTACTTCCCCAAGCAAACTATGCAGAAGACCCTACTACTCCGGGTATGTCATTTGCCGGTTTCAATTTTACAAATTCATTTGTTGCAGGTGACGGTAGGGCGAATGAGCATGTGGCATTACTTTCTATGCACATCCTGTTTGTTAGGGAACACAACCGTTTGGCTGGTGAAATTTTGGAAAGAAATCCTGATTGGTCCGATGAGCAGATTTACCAATATGCAAGGCACATCAATATCGGATTGATTGAGTCAATTACTTACAATGAATTCTTGCCATCTCTAGGTATTGAATTAGACGATTACGAAGGTTATAATTCAACAATTGACCCGTCAATTTCCAATGAGTTTGCGACAGTTGCTTTCCGTATGGGCCATAGCCAAATAGGAAGTACGATGTTCAGGCTGAATGAAACAAGAATGTCTTCACCACAAGGCCATCTTACTCTTAGAGAGGGATTCTTTGATGTCAGCCCAATCACTGAAGGAGGTGGAATCGCTCCAATTTTACGTGGCCTTGCTTACAATGTACAACCAGAAAATGATTTGATGTACGTTGATGATTTACGTAACCAGATGTTTGGTCCACCAGGAGCAGGCGGAATGGATTTGTGTGCTATTGATATTCAACGAGGTCGAGACCATGGGATTCCAGATTTCAACACTGTTCGCGAGGCTTTTGGATTAGCAAGATATACGAATTGGAGTGATTTCACAAGCGATAATACCACAATTGAAGCATTAAACAGCACATATCCAGATGTTGACAGTGTTGACGCGTTTATCGGCATGTTGGCAGAAGACCACATTGAAAATTCAGCCCTTGGAGAAACGATGCATGTCATCATTAAGGAGCAATTCACAAGATTGAGGGATGGTGACAGACTCTATTATGGCTCGGAATTTTCGGAGTTGACTGATATTCAAGACCAAATTGATAGTACAACTTTAGCCGATATCATCCTTAGGAATACTGAGATTGAGAGAATTCAATGTGATGTATTCTTTTCCGAGCAAGTGCTTGATGAAATGGAATGCAGTTTGGAAAATAAAGAGGTTACAAGCGACGGTCCCAACAATAACGACTCATCAGAATCAACAAGTATTGCCAATGTAATCGCTTATGCAGTGTTATTAGTATTGATAATTTTAGTTCTAATATTAGTTAATGTACAGGGCAAGACATCAAATGTATTTGAGAAGAAAGAAAATGCAAAAAAGCCATCATTGAATGAAGACGAAAACGGGTCACAGTCAATACTTTCTTACAGATTAAACTCAGAAATCCTTGATGATTAGTAAAATCATTGAACCAACTCGGTTATGGGTGCAATCCTGTTCTCAGTAGACAACATGAACCGAGTTGTTGGCTACCGGTTGTTAGCGCTTGTAGCAGTGTTAGGCGTTGTCATAACGGCTTACAATAGCGCAATCCTCATCGATTATTTCACGCCTGAAGAGGACCAACCACTCAATGAAGAAGAAAATTTTGCAGCAGAAATGACGGCGGCAGATGATAGTGGCGATGAGGATGATAGCAGCGGTGCAGCCCCTGAGTCAGCGGATTCTAGAAACGATGATCCGGTTGCAGGAGACGAAGCAGATGGGGTGGCAACAGTTGGCTTTACTGCAGTAATGGCGGCATTACTTCTAGCCCTTGTAACCGTTGGACTGGTCGGCTCACTTGGAGTAGGTGTACTCGTTAGTGAGGGTGTCAAGACAGGTCTTGTTTTGGCTTTAGCAGGACCACTTTTAGCGAAACTTCACGGTAAAGAAAGGGATGTTCAGACACGCGGGCGAATTGAAGGTTATGTCGAGGCTCACCCTGGGATTCATTTCTCTGCACTACGCGACGCTCTTTCACTAGCAAATGGCGTTACTGCCCACCATTTGCATCAATTAGAAAAGGCTGGGGAATTGGTTTCTTGGCAAGATGGTAGACGTAGAAGATATGCTGTTTCAGGTATAAATCCAAAGAAATTACATGAGCTAGAGAGTCCTGTTACAGTCATGCAAAGAGCAATTTTGGAGGTTCTTTCCAGTGCTGGTGATTTGGGGATTTCAACAGTAGAAATTAGAACAAAATTGGAAGCATCAAAACAATTGATGGCTTATCACTTGAAGCAATTACAAGAACGTGAATTAATCAATAAGAAAGGAAAGGGCCGTAAAGCGACTTGGCAAATTTCTGTAATTGGCCGTGGACAACTCTCTGCAGTTCGTGAATCGTCGTTATCATGAAAGGAAAAGTAGCATATGTTACAAGGCCCCCCCTTTGGCATGTTAGTATGGCTTGGAATTCTGAGATGCCTAGAATTTCGGCGAGCAAATTGTTAGTGGTTTGTTTCATATTACTGCTAATGCCTTGGATGACAGTCTCTGCAGATTCAGACCCTTATGTTGAGATTGTAGTAACGCCACAACAGGAATACTATGATGTTGTAGATAACGCTACATTTCAACAATCAGTGCGTTTTGAATTCAATGCCTACGATACCAATGGAAGCGACTCGTACCAAATCAAAATATCTCTTTATGAAGAATATGAAACCTATGGCGCTATTAACAAAATAGCCTCTGCAATCTACACTAATCTTGATATCACACTTTCACTATCTGATTTTTCTTCGGAATGGTTTAATGACACCAATTATTCTCTCTTTGCTGAATTGTCAGAAAAAAAGTCTGGTGAAGATGAATTTCATCTAATTGATACAGATGATTTTTCTTTTATAGTGGGGGAAGCCCCTAAGATAGAACCTGATCCTACTTTGGTGAATGTTGTAGTTACATGTGATGAGGATTGGGAAATAACTCAAAATGAAACTCGATTGCAAGCAGATGATAGCGACTTTGTCCTAAATTGTAGTGCTCAGAATAATAATGCTGTAAGAATCGAAACCCAACATAACATTCTAGCCCCTCAACATGATACAGGGATGGAGTTTCGTATCAATGCAGAAGAATCATCAATCGAAGGCAATGGATCTACAACGAACTTTACTTTGAGACCAAAAGGTTGGAACTCAAGTATGATTATACCAAATGGTTCTGTTTCAGTACAAATCAGTATCAATGCAGAAGAATGGCAGAGTAATAATACAATTTTTGAAATTAATTATACCATCGTACAAGAAATTACTGATACTCCAGCAGAACCTGTAATAATTCCTGGTTGCATGGATTGGGCAGCCACTAATTTCAATCCAAATGCAACTGCAGACGACGGCAGTTGTGAATATCCTGAGCCGACGCCTCCTGATTGCCTCATGTGTAATTTCACATTTCAAATACCGAGTCAAGTTTCTGTAGATACCCCAGCTACATTTTCTGCTGATGCAACTTTGAGTGAAGGATGGGATTACTATGGTGGTGCTACAATATCATGGGGCTTTGATGGAATAATTGTCAATGGTGCTGAGGTTGAGCATACATACACCAGCGTACCTGCTGGTGGGACAACTAATGTGACATATTGTGTACAATTCACTAGTGGTCCAGAAAGTTGTCAAGAAGTGATGATCACGGTCAATCTATCACTTTCAGGGTATATTTCCCATTCAAGCCAACTTGAACCTTCTACAGATGATGCAGTAGGTGCAGTTCATTTCGCAATTGAAGTGTGGGGTGGGATGGCACCTTACTCTTACGAATGGCAATTTGGTAATGGCACAACATCAGCAAACCAGTCTTTTGTGCACGAGTTCTTTGAAGCAGGAATGCATAATGTGACAATAGAAATTCAAGATGGACGCGGGGATATCATCAATTTTAGTGTAGAAATTGACATAATTGATAATAAGGAAAATGAGGGGAGTGGCACCAATGTTGAAGAAATTGAAGATTTACCATTTGGTACCAATACTTTTGGCATAGTTTTCACAAGTGGCGGTGTGCTTTTTTTGTCAACTCTAATGTATTCTAATGGCAAGAAAAACCGTGATAGAATACTGAAAAAAGGGAAACTTCTCGCTCATAAGTCATCTTCATCAGTTGAGGATTCTTATTGGGATGATTCAATAAAATGATTGGAATTGAATTCAATTTTTTCCCATCCATATTGCCTAGTTGGAGAAATATTCTTTTCAAGAGGTAAAATCAACGAACCAAGTTCCTTAATGTAGGGGCTACCGTGGGGTAACCATGGCAAGAACACCTGTTATGGTAATGATTGTGCTCGCTTCAATGCTTTTGGCTGGCTGTTTGGGAACAATTGAAAATCCCATTAATGATGAGGATAGAGAAAATATGGAGTGGATATCTCCAGAGTTATTACTCGGTGCTCGTGTCCGTTCTTCTCCCGTTTTGAATCAATATGATGGTTGTGCAGAACTTGAAGAGGATTTGCGCAATTCACTTGCTGAAGAGATGATGGTTGGACTTGATCAAGCATCATACTGGCATTGGAATTCTTGGGGATTCCGTGGCGGCTTTATGGAAGATGACATGATGATGGATGGAGCAGTAGCTGAAATGGATGGTAGTAATGAAGCATCTACAGGCACTGATAGTTCAACACCTCCTAGTACATCGGGTGCAGGAGACAGAGAAGGCGAATATTCAGAGACAAATAATCAGGAAGAGGGTGTTGATGAAGCAGACTTCCTCAAGACTGATGGATACCATATCTACATGATTAACAACGGCCAGTTGGTAATTTTGGGCGTACCAGAGTTCGGAAACGTGACTCTTGAATCAAATATGACATTGGAGGGTTCTCCAATGCAGATGCTCGTAAATGGAAATCAACTAGTGATTATCTCTTATGTTTCCTACTGGAATCTACCTTCTGATGATCCTGTCCGTGTTGCTATGATGGCAGATACTGCTGAGGGTGACAGCATGTACTCATACTATCGATACAGCAACAAGGTGAAATTTACAGTGATGAATATCACCAACCGTTCAGACCCACAAATTGACCGCGAACTATACCTTGATGGTTCATATCAAACTGCAAGATTAGTTGATGGAACCTTGCGTGCAGTGACACATTCATACGCACAATTGCAAGGATTGCGCACTTACCCAACTCTTCCAGATACTTACTGGGAGATTGATTACGATGATCCTAGCCGCCAAGATATTTGGAATACGAGTGTTGATGAAGCAATTGCCTACAATCTAGAAGTTATTGCAGGTCTAACATTAGCAGATTTCTCTCCAAGAATGCATGAGCGAATGGCTGATGGAACAGTTGTTGAACAATCAACAGTCAGTGCAACTTGCGAAGAATTTTCTGCAGCAGCAGATTCAGTAGGACGCGGATTTACAACTATTATGACCATTGAATTGTTTGGCGACATGGTTGAATATGAATTAGACCATGTTTCATCCTCATGGGTTGAAGTCTATGCAAGCGAAGATATGCTAATTCTTGCAGAGCCAGCCAATGATTGGTGGTGGTATTGGCGCAACGATGCCTTTGAAGAGGCAACAAATATCCACGCTTTCGATATTTCAGATGGTGGAATAACTACCTACATCGGTTCAGGTAGAGTAAAAAATGGAATATCCTCTTCTTCTTGGAGGTTTTAATAGAAAAATATCATCTCGTTAAAAAATTAAAAATTAGTTAAACATTTCA
>JACNFL010000192.1 GCA_014384685.1 Methanobacteriota archaeon | reverse complement strand
CCAATTTGTTCACCAAGCCCTTTGACATCTTGACAGTGCGTGGATTTCCCTGTGCCAAAAGTGGATATTTGTGCTAGAGCGAAACCATATGGAACAAACTGATCTAACACCCAAGCACCAACACCACCATCTGGTACTGTATTAGGGTTTGAATCGTCACCGGCTCCTGGCAAACCGTTGCCACCAAAATCGTAGTATGGATGTACTGTGGCTATGCCTGGTTCCTTTGTCCCAGGTGCAACAACAGGCATCCACAATGCCACATGCATCAAGGCTGGTTCTGGGTACCCAGCATCTTGTTCTGATGCGGGTAAATCAACTTCAACAAAATATTCTGTAGGGCCAGTCCAATTGTAAGGTCCAGTTTCAGGTAGTACGGAACGCTCTCCACTTACATTCAGACCCATTGTATGTCGTTGCTCGAGGGGGACCTCCCACCACTCCCATTGCCCATCTGCACCATATCCCCCACCAATTGAGGAGACAGTCCCCCAAACTGTTGCAAGCACCATGAATATCACAATGACAATTGCAGTAGCCCCAACAGCGATATTCAACTGCTTTTTTTCGCGGCTTGCAGCATCAGTCTCTGTATGCGGTGTACTAGTGGCTGTTGAGCCGACTATAACGGCGTCCAACGGCTCACTCATATAATTCCGGAGTCATGGCTACGCCATGAGCCTAACGCTTGCCTAATTTTATCATTGTAGAAGCCATCAACTGATTTTGACATCAACAACACAATGACGTATGTGTGGTGCATACCACTTCACCTTGACTAGATGTTTCACAGTGGCTTTGCGGCCACTCATGCTTGCTAATTTTGATGCAATTTTTTCAGCCCATTCAATCTCATTTCCCCCAGGGGCATTTCCGTGTAGGTGAAGGATTCCACCTTCCACTTTTAGAGCAGAAAGTGCGAGACTCCAACCATCTTCTGATGATGGTAGCAGGCCTAGAATTACTCGGTCACAAGTGCCGATTACAGATTCCGCACTGCCTCCAACATTTAGTGAAATTTGATTATCACCAGCATGAACAGTGCAGAATTCATTTACTCCATTTGCGACTAAATTATGTTTCAATGCGAAGACAGCATCTTCTGACCATTCGCAAGCGTGTATATGTGCGGCCCCAGACCGCACTAGCAAAGGTAGAGTGTAGTATCCAATTCCAGCATACAAATCGAGGATAGTTTCACCCTTGCAATCAAATTCACCCATCCTACCTCTTTCAGGCAAATTTCCAGCAGAAAACATTGATTTTGTGACATCAAATGAGTATTCTATTCCATGTTCTTTGTGGCTAACCCATCCCTCATCACCCAAGAGTAGTTCCACATCTGGTCGGCGCTTGACACCAGAAACTTCACCCTTTTTTCCTAGTCTTTTTCCGCCTAGGGAATTAACAACAATTCTCCAAAGTTCCTCACAGGCAAAGTTCTCCCAACCCCTAAACGAATCAGTTGGAAGTAGAAGTAGGTCACCGTGTTTTTCCCATTTTGATGGTACAGAATTTAGTAATTCTTTATCTCCATTATTTTCATAGAGGAATTCATCCAAATTTTCCAATAATTTGGAATGTGGTGTTTGTTTTTCGTCACGCCTTGACACCCTGAAATACCCCCCTTCGCTTAGTCCGTGGTAGGGGAACCAAATTAAATGAATAGAGACTGACTATGTAACTACAGGTGAGGGGTTGGGGGTCTGTGATGTTGATTAGTAAATCACGAAAACAAGCAATATTTGCTCTTTTGATTGTTCCATTGCTTTCATCACTACCAGCTCTTGCTGAGCCTCCCCCAGGAACTCCTGAAGTGACCAATACCTATTGTGGAACTTGGAATAATGGAACTGGAATTTGTGATGATTATAATTTTGCTCATGATTTGACTCAGTCTAATGAATGGGTGCGTTCTAATTATCAGTTTGAGATGCACAATACAACAACTATCACCATGACTCTTGAATGGGAAATGCATGAATTTAATCAATCAGTAATTGGCCTCCAAGATATGGATTTAGGAGGTGGTTTTGATGGGAATAACAGCGGCGCACCTGTAGATTATATCCGAAATTATCTCGGTTATACAACGAATTCAGGTTTACAGGTGCGACAACTCATTCTCAATGAGTTTTCAGCCGCAGTAGAAGGTTTAGTGAACGATACATACGGTGGTTCTGCTCAAGTAGAGAGCCAAATCGTCAATCAAGTGACGATTGAGGGGCAGAATATCGCATGTACTGACGATATGAATGAGGATTCAATAGACGAAGTTCTAGGATTGCCTAATAATGCATTCAATCCACCATTGTGCTTACGCTCGGTAGCACAAATCCAAGTTGACGCAGATATTCTAGGTGTTACAGGTTCAGGACTCGATGTGGAGAGGGGATTCCAAGGATTACTTACAATGGGTGCAGAAGTAACCTCAAACTTCACCTTAGTTTCAAGAGCAGGGCATCGCTCCACATTTGAGTTAATTCCGCCAAATTACGCCACATTATCATCAGTTGGCGGAGGTGGTACTTTGATTCCTCATCAGCAAGGAAGTGTGCAATACAATTCAGGCTCATGGGTTACCGATGGATTTAGCATGCAAGGGAATGGAAATACTCTGACAAATGCCTCAATCACCAGCATATTCCGTAATGGTACAACCAATTCAGTATCTATTGACCAGAATGTGGACCACGGAATTTCGATTTATGCCGAAGTGGACTTAAGAGATGCAACAAATAGTAGGGTTAGTGCTGAAATGGATATTCATTATCTACCTAAATCAGTATTGGATGATTGGGGATTTTCTCTTGGAAACGGCAATATTGAATTGCCATGGATTACTAGTGATGGAATTCGAATGGCTCATGAATATGGGTTACTTGATTTAGACGATTTCTCTGATATGATTCCATTAGAAGATGTTGAGTCAGCAGTTCTTAGCGCATCTGAAGTAGAAATTGGCATGAACCCCGTAACTTGGAAACAACCAGATGCTTCTGGAGGATTAAATTTCACCCACACACCCAGTGTTACTTGCGCTGAATTAGTACCTGTCACCCATTGTCTGAGTGGAGGCAGTGCGATGGATGGATCATTCCCGGTTACATTGGTCACTTCGAGTGAACCATTTTCGGCAGACCCCCTAGAGAAACTAACAAATCTCATTTCAGGGCAAGGTGGACTAGAAAATGTCACTTCAATACCACAAGAAGATGTCTCTGCATTACTTTCAGTACTTGTTTATCAACATCAGTTAGACACATCTTTCATTTCTGATAGTCTCCCAGATTGGTTACCACCAACTGAAATTGAAGTCACAATATTACTTCCTGATTGGATTGCTTCTGATGTAGGTGACCCGCGTTCAATCACCCTTACTGCTTCTAGTGAAAGCGGTGAGGAAACACCCTTGGCGATAACTGGGCCAAATCCATATCATCATCGTTGGAGTAGTCCTATTTGTGATGTCTCAGCAGTATGTAGTGATTCAAGTCCCGATTTGATTTGTCAAGAAGATTGGCGTTCTTGTATCAAAATACACGCCTCTCTTAATCTGCCTGAATTTGAGATACATGAGTGGAGTCAAGAAATTGAACTGGTGGTGGAAGGACAGGTATCAATTGAATTGTATAGGATTGAAGTTCCACAAGTTTTGATTGAAGATACAGGAATAGATATCAAAACGATTCCTTCAGATTTAATCCGCCACATAGTTGCATATGGTGATGAGCAGGAGGGCGGTCTCAACGGATTAGTGGGTAAAACAATTGAAGTTCCCTTAGGAAATGAAATACACCACCTTGAACTTTCAAATGATGGTTTACAAGCATTTGCTAATTCACTTGCTAATATGATGAATGATGAAGTATCCAGTATGCAACAATCAGACGATCTATTGACTGTTGACCTTTCCAGTCTTCGCTTTTCAGCTTCAGTTGATAGAATGGAGAGGCCGTATAACGGTATTATCAATGACGACAAACCAATTAGATTCACACTACAATTAGATAAAACCATTGTCAGAGCAAAATATCTTGATGGTGCAATCACCATCAGTACAGCCTCGACACAAGGGGCAATTCCATCATTAATGAACGGAATGTTAGATGTATTCGATATTAGAAATGCAAAGGAATCTGATGGTGTGGTTACATTACCCCCAGAGCCTGTAGTCGAAGAAATTTCACCAATATTCATGGTGGAGGACATTGATGGTGGAACTGATTCTAATATGGATGGTAACTCAAACAATGACCAAGATTTGGACATCCGACCTGCTTTAGTTTTTGAGTTAACCATGCCAACAGGTTTGGAGTTGGAATTCACATCATCATTAGGCAGAGATGAGCAGAGCATAGTTGATGGAAATCGTCAGCATATTTTGTATCGAGTACCACTTTGTCTCGGTGAAAATCCCAATAATTGTGAACTTGACCAAAGCGACGAAATTAGTCTCCAATTCACCATTGGTTATGGGTTCTTAATCCAAGAATTACTGTCATATTTGATTGCCCTTTTGGCAATAATTTTCCTATTATTTTACTGGCGTTCAAAACGTAAGAAGAAAAAGCGTGCAGCAAAAGAAGAGAAACTAATTCAGATTCGTTCAGCCAAGTCAAATACCTATGAGGTTGAGAGAGAATTGCTAGGAATTTCTCCTATGGGTGCAGGAAGTGGAAGTGGTACCGACATTGATTGGACGGCTGGCATCGATTTAGACGATGAAAATTGGTAAATCAAAGAAATATTAGTTTTCATCAGATAAGACGCATAGCATCGTGTAGTTTGTGTTGTAATTGGATGTAAGCATTTGCACATTCAGCCATGCCAAATCGATGCAAAGCTTCTTGCCAGCATTTTACGCGTTGTCTAGAATCAACTAATCCACGCCAATACCAGTGTTGTGCAGATAGGCGCCTAGCGGTGGTCGTACCCATATCGGGAGGATGTTCAACTGTAGCCAAAATTTCAGCAATATCAGAGTCTTTTTGTTGGTGAGCATGATTGACCAATAGAAGCCCTAGTGCACATCTTCTAAGTGGATTACTGGTTCTTGAAATAAGACTCTTGACACGGATTGGATCACCGCCAAATACCAAGGCTGCACGGGCAGACATTTCCTCAATCACAGGGTCATTAGGGCTTGCAGTAGTCGCTAAATCAGTGCGTATTTTTGCTGCCGCTTCTGGATTTCCTGATTCTAAGGCTAATGAGTGGCGGATAGCTGCAATTGTGACTAAAGCCGCTTTTCGATTGTTTGCAGTCAAAGCAGAGAGGTCGACTTCTGAAATCTCCTTTTCAACAGCATCACGGGTTTTTTCTTCACTTGTCCCAGGTAGTCTATCTTCTAGTCCAAGGATTAAACGATTGAGCCGAATTTTTGAGGCTAGAGTTGGATCTGCTTCTTTGAGAATCAATTTTTCCTCTTTATTTGCTTCATCAAATTCTCCATGCAATCTCTTGATACGGGCGCTAAGTAATCGCCATTGAGTCTCTTTTTGTAGGTCTTTATCGCATCGGCTCAATTCCTTTTCAGCGATTTCACCCTCTCCCCTTTCGATTGCAACTTTTGCAGATAATAGGCGTAAACGATGAGCATCAGGAAGAATTTGGATGGCATCTGAAATGATTGCAGCCGCTGCAGCGGAATCAACCGTTAACATATCTTGAATACCATCTTCAAGAGAGTTAGAAACATCATCTGCAGTTTCTGAATTTGCTGATTGAACCCTGTGGTGAGCCTCATGCAATCTTGCTTCTGGTTCAATTCTTTGAGCCCAATATGTTGCTGCCAAAGAATGAATTTCTCTCGCTTCATCTTCATCCCACATAGTGCGACGAACATTCCTTACTAGGTGTTGAAGTTCAAGTGCTTCTCCACTCCAGCGTAACAAAGCAGACTCATCTAGAGGTTCAACTCCTTCATCGTTGGACATTTGGTCAGCTAAAATGGGTAATGGTGAGGCGGCCAATTCATCCAAAGTTGGAATTTCTTCAGAAGGAAGTTTTTCCACTACATCAGTGCGAATAAATTCTTGAATTCGGTCATCTGCTTCCGGAAGAGAATGACCTGGTTGCCATAGTTTCAGTGCTAAAGGATGACCGCCAAGACCACTAATCACTTGTTGGGCAATAGATTCATCTAAGTCTTCAGGAAGTAACTTTCTAGCATCATCTTCTGAGATTTCATCTATTTTGAAAACAGTTCCAGTTGCGATTGGAGATGGAGCTCTACAACCGATAGCGAGAGTGACGCCATCACTCTCTGCTAACACCTCCATCAAAGCCATCACCTCGGATTTGTGACGCTCGTGTACTGCCTGTAATTCATCAACTACAAACAATTTTTTCTTAGCGATATCAAGCACTGCTGAAAACGCTGCATCAACATCTTTAGGCCCATCTTCAATAGCCAATAACTCAGACGATAACTTGCCAACATCATGGAAAGATTGCACAGTTATCCAGTTCACATTCCATCCATCAGAAAGTGCATTTTCTGCTAATACTCTTAGCAGCGAGGTTTTCCCAATTCCTGGCAGCCCCACAACTTGTAATGTGGCACCATTCTCTAGTACATCCATCATTTCAAGAAGTAATTTTTCCCTACCGTGAATATGTGTGAGTCCGGGCATTTGCCCATGAATTTCCCCGCTTGTTTCAATTTCATCTTCTGGTTCTAATTCTGCGACAATTGTTCGACCCTTTTCAGTAATATGGACAACCGTTCGTTTCCGATGCCCGCCACCGATCACATGGGTTTTTCGAGTATGCACAAGCCCATCCTTCTCTAGTGAAGAAATAGGTGGATTCAGTGCTGAGCGCACGACTCCTAACTGGTCTGCTAAACCGGGAAGAGAGAGTTCACGAGGCACATCCCAAGCACCCTCCAATGTGTCAGGGAATGTGGACAGAAGTCGCAGAAGTCTGGTCTGCGCCTCGGTGAGCATGAAGTGCGAGGCGAGGCGTGGGTTCATTTCCCTTCACCTTCCCCGATTGTCTAATGTCAGTGGATGCATCGAAGTTGCATCTGCCCTCAAAGCCGGGCGTTTATCTCTTCAAGCGCGACGATGGAAGAGTCCTATATGTTGGTAAAGCAACAGTATTGAAAGAACGGATAAAATCTTATTTTTCAACTAATCCGGTTCGCAATATGATACCTAAAATGGTTGAAGAAGCTGACAACGTAGATTGTATTGTTACTCCAAATCCGCGCGAAGCGCTAACATTAGAGCGTGAACTTATTCGCAGTCATAAACCAAAATACAATTCATTGATGACTGATGATAAATCATATCCATTCATCGCTATCACCGATGAAGAAGTACCTCGAATCATTTACACGCGCCATCCTCCGGAAAATGCTAGGCTGTGGGGTCCATTTCCAGATGCAGGGGCCGCCAAACAGGTAATCCAACTATTAAGGCGGCAATTTGGGGTTAGGGATTGCCCTACTTTACTTCCGCAGGGCTGTTTGGCGATGCACATTGGATTGTGTTCCGCTCCTTGTATTGATGCAACAGGATATGATCAACAAGTTGAGGCGGTTACTCAAGTGATGGAAGGCAATGCTGAGTCTCTTCTAACCACATTACAAGATGATATGGATTCAGCAAGTGAACAAATGCAATTTGAAGAAGCGGCGAGAAGCCGCGATATAATCGCATCAGTACAGCGAACCCTTTCACAAAAAGTAGTTTCAAGCAGATTTTATCAAGATGTAGACGCCATTGGTTTTGGTAGCCGTGGCGACCTTGGTGCAGTTGTATTTCTGCACGCAAAACAAGGAGTAGTTACAGGAAAAACACACTATCCGCTTTTACACAGAGGGGATGTTTCAGAATCTGTAAGCCTCATCTTATCCGAACACTATCATTCGCGTAGACCACCAGCAAAAATTCTCACACCAACACCTATCGGACAGCAATTAGAAGATTGGTTGAAAGAACGTCGGAATGGAGCGGTTGAAATCAGAGTTCCAATCCGTGGTGAGTTAGCAACTCTCAGAGCATTAGCAGACCAAAATGCAGAGATGCAGGCTCAAAGGGCCGTTGATAAGCGAGCCGCTGGCAACCTTGAAAATCGCTCGGCTGTGGAAGCAGCAGAGTACCTAGAAATGGAGTCATTAGATGTCGTAGTTTGCTTTGATATGGCACAACTTCAAGGGTCAGAAAAAGTAGGTGCATGTGTGACACTGCGAGGCGGTAGGCCAGATAAAAAGGGATATCGAACATATCGTGTTAAAGGAGAAGTATTCGACGACCTCAAGATGATGAGAGAAGTGGTAGAGAGGTGGTTAAAACGGCAAGATGAATGGCCTGATTTACTACTTATTGACGGTGGTGAAACGCATCTTTCAGCAATTTCTAACCTGCTTGAAAAACATGGTTTGAAAGAGCGTATTCCACTTGCTGCACTAGCCAAAAAAGAAGAGACATTGTATCGGAATGGGAAATCCCCAGTGGTACTCGATAGGCGAGGTAGATTACTGGTTTATGCTCGTGATGAAGCTCATCGCTTTGTCAATAATTTTCATAGGAAAAGAAGAGGTAAAACTGCTTTACTCGACCCCTTAGAAGAGGTTGAAGGGTTAGGAGCCAAAAAATTGCAGGCACTTCTCAGACACTTCGGAGGAAGAAAAGGGATAGACCATGCGAGTCTAGTAGATCTTATCCAAGTCCCTGGAATTGGCAAGGCTCTTGCAGAGCGAATCCACAGCCATCTTCATAACTGATTATTTTAGATTTCAGCGCCAATGAGGGTACGAGTTTCGGTAATCCCCTCAATGGTTCGAATATCTTCTACAATACAGCGGGTAAGAGCTGCATCATCATCAGCTTCAACTTTGGTGATGATATCAAATTCACCAAAAACGCCCCAGCATCCAGTGACGAGTTCAATACTGTCAAGGGCTGAGCGAACATTTCGCTCAAATCCCGCTTTTGTTATAATTAGAACAAATCCTACAGCCACCTTATCACCTCAATAATCCACCGCAATTAGTGTTTCAGTTTCTCGTACACCGTCAATTTGGCGTAATTGCGTCATGAGAATAGAAGTCAAATTTTTTGAAGTTTCACATTTCACTATTGCAAGTAAATCGTATTCGCCATATAGGGCGTGAGTTTCAACCACTTCAGCAACATCAACGAGGGCTGAATATACCTCTCTTTCACGGGCCGGCTCGGTTTTTAGAAGGATGAAAGCCGTCTCCATGTTTGCCGCCGACTGACCACCCCATCATAATCTCATCTGTTAGTAGAAGATGCCTTCAAAGAACACATTTTTGCTTAGAATACCCCTGTTCTATACATGGGTTTATCATCTCACATCTCTATTCATTAACATGGTGGGAGAATCAGGTAGTGATGTCCTAGGCCGCCTCGGTGGCAAGGATTTGAATGAAGATGGGAGAATAATCAATCTCGTAATAGTGGGTTCAAGCAGATTTTATGATTTCTCAGTAGTAGAAGAAGCGATCGAAGAATGGACCCAGAAAGAAGCACACCCTGATTTAGTAATCACAGGTGGTGCTAGTGGGGTGGATTACCTAGCCGAACGATGGGCTGAGAACAACAATGTTCCACACGCAGTGTTCAATGAAGAATGGGGTGCTCCAAGAAAGGGATTGGAAGATACAGGTCGCCACGAAGCACCTACATCTCTTACCCATCGTCTGCTTGATGCAGCAACCGAACTCATCGCCTTTCCTTCACCTACAAGTAAGTGGACTAGAGTTGTGATTGAAATGGCAGAAGACCGTGGAATTCCTTTCACCGTAGTTGAAGTTGATTAAACAATTATTTTCAGAAATAAGGTGAACTGAACGCATATTATCCTGACTTTCTACCAATACACAAGAGGGGAATCATCAAACATGGTGCGCGTGGCGTGGTCTTAGTATGGTAAGAGGCGTGAGAACTGCCATCATCTTCACTATGCTGATGACACTCTCATCACTTGTATCTGTTTTACCAGTTGTTGAAAATTCACAATTAGTTTCCGATGATGAATCCCTGCCTACTTCCTCAAAGGCACTGATAATTTGGTCAGGCACAATGGATATCAACAATGATTTCACAGTTGCAGCAGGTGATGAATTACGTATCTATGCTGGTACAATTCTACAAATGGGCCCAGGTGTCCGGATTTTTGTTGATGGGAAAGTAGTAGCAGATGGTACTGCTGCTGATCCAATAACTCTCCAAGTCCAATCAGGATTCACATGGCACGATGGATTTCAATTTAATTCATCCAGTCGTAATAGAGGTTCATCTCTTCGAAATGTGACTTTCAATGACGCACAATTTGGTATTACGGTATACAATAGTGATCCAGTTATTGAGGATGTGTTATTCAACAATGTTGACTTAGTTGCAATTGATTTATTTGATTGGGCGAATCCTGTTATTCGCCGAACCACCTTTGCAGGAGGTGA
>JACNFL010000081.1 GCA_014384685.1 Methanobacteriota archaeon | reverse complement strand
TCGCAGTTTTGTTGGGGGCCTCCCATCCCTGAATTGTGGCCTCGATTCTACGGTGGGTGAGCAGGTGGGTGACTGGCTTCATGAGTTCTCCAAGCGGATGAAAATCAGAGGGAGGAGTACTCTCGGGAAAGGCCCAAAGTTTCGCCCACACTCCTGTTTCAGGTCGCTGGATGGTGACAGTAAAATTTTCAAAACGTACGATATGCCAAGTTAATTCCCAGCGTATGGCTTTCTTTTTAGGTTGCTTGGTTGGAAGGATGCCCCACATTTCAGGTTGGTTGGCGGAAGCACAGCTGGTCGAAAGGGGACAGCACTCGCACAAAGGGTTTCTGGGTGAGCAGACCAGCGCCCCCAGTTCCATTACAGCTTGATTGTGGTTGCCAGGGTCCGCATGATCCAGCCAAGCATCTGCCACCGCTTGCACCGCTTGCGCTCCAGTTTTTCCATCCACAGAATCTGTAATGCCACCCCAACGCGCCACCACCCTTTGAACGTTGCCATCCACAACGGCGACAGCTTCTCCTAGACCGATGGAGGCGATAGCTGCTGCAGTATAAGGGCCTACACCAGGTAATTTAAGCCAATCTGCATGAGACTTAGGAAACTCTCCTGCGGCGTCAATGGCTCTTGCTGCTTTGTGAAGATGTGTGGCCCGTAGGTAGTAGCCCAGTCCTTCCCAAGCTTTGAGTACTTGGTCTTCAGAGGCACGTGCCAAATGGCCGACAGTTGGAAAGAGATCCATAAAAAGATGCCACTTTGGAATACCTGTTTCCACTCGGGTTTGTTGCAACAAGATTTCACTCAACCAGGTTCCGTACAGTGAGGGCTCGAGTCGCCATGGAAGGTCTCGTGCATGTTCAGAATACCATGATCTCAATCTGGTTCTGGCTAATAATATTTTGTTGGGATTGGTCATTTTAAAGAAATCACACATATAGCCACACGCTAAAAGCCTTGAAATTTTATACTTTAGGTTTAGCGAATCAACGTGACATGACCTTGCAGATGTTGCACACCGAATTCCCCATCACGCAAAACAGCGTCCCAATGGTATATTCCATCTGTTGCATAATGGCTTCCATTTTGGACGTTTCCTAACCACCAATGGTCGATTTCGTTAGTTTCAAAAACGATATTACCCCATCGGTCAAAAACCCTTACTTCTATTGATTGCACATCCCTGCCACAAACAACGCGCCAGGCATCATTTATTCCATCTTGATCTGGGGTGAAGGCGTTGGGAGCATATGCTGTAAGTCCTTCGCTAAGCGTGATTGTATTGCAGGTAAAAGTAGAGCAGTCATATTCGACAGCAACTTCTAAACAGAGGACAAAAGGATTGGAGGGGATGTCCGGCATTTGCAATTGACATCGATTACTTGAACCAAAGCTTATTCCATCAATTGTCCATTCAAACTGATTGGATGGTATGGAATCGATAGCCCAGGAAGTCATGAAAGGGTCGAATATACTTGCGTGTACTGGGGAGTACATGAATTCAGAAGAAGGAGGGGTATTTACACAAACAGCAGTCTCCACTAAGTTTGAATTGCTGCAACCATTTTCAGCTATGACTTGGTGTATTAAGTCATAGCAACCAGGTTCCTCTATAAACATAAAGGCATCTTCGCAATCTTCCTCCCATTGTGTGACTCCAGTAGCGTTCACTAAGCCCCATTGGCACATTGACACAGTCGAAGTTGTGAGCGATGTCAATTCAATAAAAAGAGGAATGCAGCCAGAGGAAGGAGTGTAAGTAAATGACGCATCAGGCAGAGCTAACACGGTAATAGGAAGAGAGGTTTCTGTACCGCACTGCCCTGTGATGGAATAGGTAACCATTTGATCACCTGTACCAGCTAAAGAAGGTGAGAAATTTGAACCACTCATACAATTAGAACACTCCGAAGACCAATTACCACCAGGGATGCTGGGAATAAATGTGTAGACTTCGTCATTTAAGCAGAGAGTTTCAACGGCCGAAAATGCAGAACTAATATTATCAGTTACTTCAAATATTCCCGCATAGGTTGCAGGACAATTCCCTGACAATGAGTACGTAATATCCCAATTGCCAGTGCCTGCAGATTCCGTGTTGAAGAGGCCGTCCTCAGTTATGCATGAAGCGCAATTTGCGTTCCACACACCAAGCGGTAATTCCGCGATCAATTGCACAGTTCCTTCTCCTTCGCACTCTGTAATTGGAGAATTAAACCAAGGGCTTGGCGTTTCTATTACTACGATGTATTCACTCAATGTCTCTTCACAAGCTCCCATCGATTCATAAGTGATTTCAAACGAGCCATCTGTAATCATACTTGGATTAAAGATGCCTAAATCTTCATCTATACATGTGCCGCATGAAGCAGACCACAAACCTGGCCCTGTTACATTGACTTCAATCTCGATGGGGTCACCGTTGCTGCAAATGATGTCAGGGATGTCAAACGCTAAATCTGTTGGCGCAATTACTTCTAGCTGAATGGAGTCGGGCTGCACGACACATCCATTTGCATTGCCTCCTAAGATATACCAACCACTTTCGGATTCATTCATGTCATACAATTCTAACAAGCCACCTGTTGAAAATGTGCCATTTGGTAATTCCCAAACCCATAGCCCATCTCCGATGGTCTGATCTGGAAGTATACTCCAATCACTTGCCACGCATAGGGATTCATAGTTAGAAGATATTTCAACTTGAAATTGCACGGCATAATTGCTGAAATAGCCATATCGTGTTCCAGAACTTGCTCCACCGTTAATAATTCCCAGATGAAAATTGGCGGTTGAATTGGTTAGCCGAGACGCTTGCAGTGTTGGAACAAAACTGGTGGCCGTAATGTTTGCGAATTTCCACAGACCCTCTGTTCCTGGAACATTGCTGAAATCGTCCGCCATTATATTTGTTGTATTTCCGTTAAAGGTAAAGTCACCTTCACCACCAGATGGCACAAGAATTTTTAATCCAATGAATTCGCTTGTGGAACGTACAAATGCAACTTCTTGCGAACCCGTGCAAACAATGGGAGGGAGCAGCGCTCCGCCAATTTCGCAACCAAATCCAGTCAAATGCAATACATAGACTGGGTGGTTGGTTGTGTAGTAAGCTGAAGGCTCTGTTAACGTGTGTGTATACATTGAAGAAGCAGCTGGCAAGGTGGTTTCCAAATTGCCATTTACACTCACGGTTGTACCAGGTTCAGTCGTAACAATGAAGACTTTGTCCGGACCATTCAGATTGCCTTTGATGGCAATATATTCGGTCCCTAAAAGGTTAACGGGAACGATTTGATCTCCCATGATATCTGCGCATCCACCATAGGGTGTTCCATTGACAGAATCATCACTCATGGTGATTGCGATGGGTTTGTTGGATGTCACTGTGGTTCCCGAAGGATGTTGGTCGGCGCTTACCGAGGTAGCCCTACCGCTCCAAGTTTGCCCTTCATTAAGTGTGATACTAAATGTGACGTTTGCAGGATGTCCGATGATTGGTTTTTGAGGTGTGATGGTTACAACTGTGCCGTCTTCGGTAGCAACAATATCGAAAGACGAGGTGGACTGAGTGTACCCATTGTTCAAGAACATCTGAAAAGGAACAATAAAATCTAACCCCAGTGCATTGGAACCTTTCAGCGTGAATATGTCAGGGTTGTTGTATCGGTTTACCTCGTAATAAGCTGTTATGGGTGAGTTTGATGTGATATGAAAGCCGAAATTCAGAATGCTATTCGCAGGCTTATTCTCGATTTGACTCAACCAAGTAGTTAGGTCCAATGAATAGATAGAATTGGCATCAACATTCAATGTCTGTGTTGGAAAATTTGGGTTTGCAGGTTGTTCAACCGTGATCACAGCGGCCTCATCAAACGTTGCAAATCTCAGCAATATCGGGAAATCACCATGTCCCGCCCATACTTCAGGCGCGACGAACCAAAACTCTGTGTCCGTTTGACTTAGAGTATGAGAAAAAGCCCCTGAGAGTCCCGTTAGTACAAGAATCAATAATGCTGGGAGTGTTTTAACCATGTCTTAGAATAGATTGCTAAATTAGTTCATTTAACTATTAAGTGTCTAACAGACTCATTTGCAAAAGACATGGTCGTTCTTCGTAGTGATATTTTGGACTATTATTTAGTCTGCTCCTATGTCACCTAACTAACGTCAAACTTCCGGTAAATTGCACTGGGCCAGCTCCAGATATTTCTCTAGCCCCAAACTGATCTTCAATTAATAGAATATCACTATCCCGGTTGATTAAAATGACATAGTAATAAGTCCCTTCTGCGGCTTCTTCTATCGTGGGTTCCCAGCCTGCAGAGTTGCCAAAATTAGAGGATTCATAAACAACATTTCCCCAGCGGTTAAATATGGAACAAGTGCTTCCGGGAAAGTATGAAAGGTATGGTATATAAAAACTATCGTTATGACCATCTTTGTTTGGAGAGAAAATATTAGGAATGATCATTTCACAGGCAATCATTTCGACTTCAAAAGTCCCTGAAGCCTCTAAATTACATGGCAAACCCGTTTCCAGAATTACATGGTATATGCCATCCTCATTTGTTTCGATCATCGATCCACTTTCGAAGTCTATCGTATTTCCATCGACGTCAGTGAACGTCCAGCTGGTACTGTAAGCGGGGTCATATTCTGGAAGGTGCATAACCGCATAACCTTCGGGACAGCGAAAAACAGTCACTGTTCCGAAGTCATTCAATTCGATTTCAGGCAATGGAACGACTTCCAAATACTCAGATGATGATGCCGAAGCACATCCATTTATGAGGGCGTAAGCACTATACATACCCTCTCCCTCCAAAGGTATGTCCATTATCTCCCAATTAAGCCCCTCCCAAGTTCCCCAAAAATCTTGATTCCAAATAATAGATGCACCCAAATTTGTTGTTGCTGTTAAACTAAGATTGCTACCTTCACACATGGGGTCAAGCGCAGAAATATCAGGGATCTCGGGTGTTGGAAGTATTGTTACATATACAGAGTCAGAGAGCATGGGACAGTTGCCGATATAACCGTTTAGCGTATACCATCCGCTAGCGGATTCCTGTGCGTTGCTCTCAGACCATTCGTTGCTAGAAGAGGTGTTTCCACCTGGTATATTCCATTGCCAATCGATCTCACTAGCACCTTCAGCGTTTATCGTGAAGCCTTCTCCAGAGCAAAGGCTGATTTCGTTAACCTCATTGCCTGCAACATTAGTTATCGACAATTGCAATTGCGCAACGACATCCAAAGGAACCATTTCTATAGAGGATGAGCATGTCCAGAATTCTGCGAGGCAAGCATAGGTTTGGATGTCATCGATTGAAGCGTTCTCTATCAAAAGTGGATTTCCGGAACCAATCGAATCCCCATCAGCATTGTACCATATGAATGAACAATCTGGAATGTTTGTAGTCGCTGTCAGAACAGCTTCATTTCCAATGCAAACAGGAGGAGCGGTTAGCGATGTGATTTCGGGTTGGGCGATAATTTCAATCCAAACTGAGTCGGGTCCTAGGGCACATCCATCCGCTATTCCAGTGAGTTGGTACCATCCGGTTTCATCAGTTTGCGAATTTATCAGCGCAAAACCCATCTCATTGCCTAAGTTGTTGCCAAAGGGATCTAACCAAGTCAGTAAGCTTGAAGAATTATTCAAGGATTGTACCAAAACAGATTCACCAGCACATGCGACCAAAGAGTCAGAATCAATTTGAGCGCTCATAGATTCAACAATACTAACGCTGTAATTGCTCACAGGAGAAAAGCATCCGTTATCGTTTATGGATAGAGAATAGTTGCCGGAATCTTCAACGGTTGTTGCTTCAACGACAACGGTCGAACTGTTCGGGAGGGACCCGCTGGGCCCCATCCATTGGTAAGTAACAGCTTCAAGAGTGTCCGTACTCAAAGTCAACTCATCTCCTTCACAAAGCCACAGGTCACCGAATATGGCAGGTTGTTCTGGAATGGGGTAGACAAATAAATCAAGGGTATCGTTTTCGATAGGGCAGGAGCCAACAAATCCAGAAACAATGTATTCTCCAACATTCGTGGTGTCTACCTCTCCAAATCCAAAAGGATTTCCCTGGCCGGTAAACCCATTGGGCCCCGTCCAGTTATAGGAGGCTCCAATAAGAGTATTGGCCGCCAAGTCTAGTTCCTGTCCTTCACACAGAGTGTTGTCAGACACTTCAATAACATAAGCTTGGGCAGCATAATTGCTGAAATAGCCATATCGTGTTCCAGAACTTGCTCCGCCGTGAATGATTCCCAGATGAAAATTGGAGGTTGAATTGGTAAGCCGAGATGCTTGCAGTGTTGGAACAAAACTGGTGGCCGTGATGTTGGCGAATTTCCACAGACCCTCTGTTCCTGGAACATTGCTGAAATCGTCCGCCATTATATTTGTTGTATTTCCGTTAAAGGTAAAGTCACCTTCACCACCAGATGGCACAAGAATTTTTAATCCAATGAATTCGCTTGTGGAACGTACAAATGCAACTTCTTGCGAACCCGTGCAAACAATGGGAGGGAGCAGCGCTCCGCCAATTTCGCAACCAAATCCAGTCAAATGCAATACATAGACTGGGTGGTTGGTTGTGTAGTAAGCTGAAGGCTCTGTTAACGTGTGTGTATACATTGAAGAAGCAGCTGGCAAGGTGGTTTCCAAATTGCCATTTACACTCACGGTTGTACCAGGTTCAGTCGTAACAATGAAGACTTTGTCCGGACCATTCAGATTGCCTTTGATGGCAATATATTCGGTCCCTAAAAGGTTAACGGGAACGATTTGATCTCCCATGATATCTGCGCATCCACCATAGGGTGTTCCATTGACAGAATCATCACTCATGGTGATTGCGATGGGTTTGTTGGATGTCACTGTGGTTCCCGAAGGATGTTGGTCGGCGCTTACCGAGGTAGCCCTACCGCTCCAAGTTTGCCCTTCATTAAGTGTGATACTAAATGTGACGTTTGCAGGATGTCCGATGATTGGTTTTTGAGGTGTGATGGTTACAACTGTGCCGTCTTCGGTAGCAACAATATCGAAAGACGAGGTGGACTGAGTGTACCCATTGTTCAAGAACATCTGAAAAGGAACAATAAAATCTAACCCCAGTGCATTGGAACCTTTCAGCGTGAATATGTCAGGGTTGTTGTATCGGTTTACCTCGTAATAAGCTGTTATGGGTGAGTTTGATGTGATATGAAAGCCGAAATTCAGAATGCTATTCGCAGGCTTATTCTCGATTTGACTCAACCAAGTAGTTAGGTCCAATGAATAGATAGAATTGGCATCAACATTCAATGTCTGTGTTGGAAAATTTGGGTTTGCAGGTTGTTCAACCGTGATCACAGCGGCCTCATCAAACGTTGCAAATCTCAGCAATATCGGGAAATCACCATGTCCCGCCCATACTTCAGGCGCGACGAACCAAAACTCTGTGTCCGTTTGACTTAGAGTATGAGAAAAAGCCCCTGAGAGTCCCGTTAGTACAAGAATCAATAATGCTGGGAGTGTTTTAACCATGTCTCATTGTCGATAACTAAATTAGCTTATTTATCTGTTAAATTTGTTGTTATTAGATAATTCTTTTAGTTCATTCCCTATTTCTCTTTTTGTTTCTTCTTTAAGACATAGCCTTTTTCGGGGACTTAATAGTCTTTTTCTCCTGAGCAATCATCCTTTCAAGTGTTGTAAAATTTGAGATATCTTGAAGGATTTGAAAAAATAAAAGGTTTTAGTTTAGAAGAAATAAGGTAGCTAAAAGTGTCTTTGTATCATGTTAGTTATGCTGAGTATTTTATTATTTTACACTATATTTTTATTAGTACTTTCGTCTTATCTGTTTTGAGATGTAAACTCCAGATCTAGTGCAATTGAAAAGTAACATTCTTACATCAGTAATTTTCCTGTTGTTGTGCCATTGCGCTCAAGCCCAAATCGTAGTTAATGAATTGATGGCTTCGAACTCGCTTTCAGTTGTTGATCCTGAATTTGATGAATCTGCTGATTGGATTGAGCTGCACAATTTGGGAGGAGAGGCTGTTGAATTGACCGGTTGGTATGCAACTGACAACCTGAGTGATTCGACAAAATGGCTTTTCCCTGTGGGGACATCTATTCCGGCTGAAGGATTTTTGCTACTGTGGTGTGACAGTGAGGATTCAGGATTGCACACTTCATTCAACCTGAGTAGTGATGGAGAAGAAGTGGGGATTTTCAATGCTGCTTTAGAAGTACAAGATGCTTTGGTATACCAAACACAAAACACCGATGTAAGTTGGGGTCGAGAAATAGATGGTGCAAATCAATGGGCTTGGTTTGAACAACCCACCCCTGGAGCTTCAAACAATACATCTATAGCCTTTGAAGCCGTGGTACACCACGTGCCTTATTTTTCTGAAGTGGGTGGTTTTAAGGATGTGCCTTTTTCTTTGGTTTTGTCTTCTATCAATGGTGAAATTAGATTCAACTTGGACGGCACTCAGCCGAGTCTCAGCTCAGAATTGTACTTGGACCCGTTGCTTTTGAGTTCAACGTCATTCGTCCGAGCACGTGTTTTCCTCGAGAATCAAATTCCAGGGCCTATTGTAACACACTCCTATTTTTTCGACGCTTCATTAGAGGAGCGAGGATTGCCGGTGTTTTCCCTGGTAACCGACCCAGATTTTTTCTGGGATGCAGACACGGGTATATACGTACAGGACTTTAAACCTGAATGGGAGCACCCACTCAATGTTGAGTTTTTCGAAAACGACGGAAACAATCAAGCGGTATTCAACGAACGCGCGGGGGTCAAGATCAACGGTCAAAACAGTTGGGAACTTCCACAAAAGATGTTGGGCATTTACTTTCGAGGAGGTTACGGTTCAGGAAGTCTAGATTATCCATTGTTCCATGACAGAGAGCGGATTCGTTTTGATGACTTTATCCTTAGGGCAGGAGGAAGCGACTGGGCGAACACCTTGATGCGAGATGGGCTTTCGCAGTCTTTGCCTCAGTACAACACTTTCGTTGCCTATCAAGGATTTCGGCCAAGTATGGTGTTTGTCAATGGAGAATACATGGGCATACACAACTTACGATCTAGGGGCGATGAAGGTTTTGTGGAAGAGAACTTTGGTGTGCTTCCTAACACGTACGATTTGATTGCGAATGAGGGCGAAGTGGAAGAAGGGAGTGACTTGGCCTATTGGGTTATGGATGCCTTGATGGGAGAAGACCTTAGCGTGCAAGCAAATTTTGATGCAGTTGCAGAGATCGTGGATGTGCAAGATTTCGCTGACTATTGGATCACAGAAATTTGGTCGAGCAACGGCAGTTGGGGACACAACGTGAAACTTTGGAAGCCATATGAAGAAGGAAGCAAATGGAAATTTATTTTCGGTGACCTCGATCGCGCGTTTAGCGGCTCTACAAATCAGGATATTCAAGACTTTACACAATCCCAAAACAACGATTATGATTATGCTCGGACTTGGATTCGTCACATGCTGGAAAATGATGTTTACGAGGCATACTTCGCTCAGCGCTTTGCAGATCATTTGCACACCAGTTTTCATCCTGATCGCGTAAACCATCAGATTGACATATTTGTCGATAGAATAGACGAAGAGATTCCACATCACGTGGAGCGATGGGGGGGCACCACATCCGGTTATGGTGACGGCATTAATTCAGTGGAATTTTGGGAGGATGAAATTTCCGACTTGAGGACTTTTTCTATCGACCGTTCATCTTTTATGGTCAACGATTTATTTGACACCTTCGATTTGGGTGATGCTGTGAATCTCTCTACGTCAAATCTTCCCGAAGGCGCTGGGAATATTTTTCTCAACGACTTTAAAATCCCTGGTTCACCTTGGGATGGTCCTTATTTCGAAAACATGCCAATGGAGTTAACGGCGATTCCATATCCAGGCCAAAATTTCATCGGGTGGTCTCAGATGTATGAGGAAGAGTTGGTGAGTCTGGGGTCAGATTGGAGCTTCCACGATTCTGGAGAAGACATGGGGACGGCTTGGCAAAGTCCATCCTTTGATGATTCGAATTGGTCTTCAGGCAGTGCTGAGCTGGGGTATGGCGATGGCGATGAAGCAACCACGGTGTCATTTGGAAACAACTCGAATGACAAACACATCACCACATACTTCCGCAAGTCATTTATTTATGAAGGAGATGCATCAACCCCTTTACAAGGAATAGTACGCTTGCGCCGAGATGATGGAGCGGTTGTTTACTTAAACGGAGAAGAAATGTTCCGCAGCAATATGCCTGGTGGGGCTATAGGTTTCAATACACTGGCGTCAGATGCTGTGGGTGGCAATGCTGAGTCTAATTTGAACACGGTTGCCTTACAGCTTACATTGCTTGGGGGAGAAAATGTTATCGCAGTCGAGATTCATCAAATATCTTCGACGAGTTCCGACATCAGCTTCGATTTGTCTTTATCTGCCTCTGTTGTTTCAGATGAGATTATTTCCGACGTCAATCCTTGGCCGTTATCCTTAACTGGAAATTCTGGTTTTGTTGCGAGATATGAACCAACGGGTCAATGCACACTCCCTTTGGTGTTGCCAACCGACACGACCCTGACACTCTCCTGTTCACCCTACCTCGCAATTGGTACAACCCTTGTTTCATCAGGGGCCACTCTGACCATTGAGCCAGGAG
>JACNFL010000097.1 GCA_014384685.1 Methanobacteriota archaeon | reverse complement strand
TGAATCCACCAGCACCAACAACCACCGGCGCACAGAATGTTGAAACATCATTTCCACTCCTTCTTCCTCCAACCGTTCCGCTCACACCAGTAATGACTTGCGAATCACCTTCTCCTTCGATATGAACATCTTTCACAGCAAAATCTTGGATGATGGAACCACCATTTTCCAATACGAGTTCAGTTGCTCGTTTGAACATCATGTAATCAAATTGTATGCGAGGTAAAGAGTACCCAGCAGTTCTATCTTCCACCTGATCAGCAGGTAGGTTGATTCTAACCTCTGTGTTTTTACCTGGGCCTGAGAAGATGATGGAATCAACACGAAACAATGGAGTTTCTTCTATCATGGGTCGAACTCCAAGTTCTGTGACAATTTTCATCGATGAACCACCAACAGCATCACCACAGGTTTTGTCGCGCGGATATACTGCCTTCTCCAACAAAAGTACCTTGTAACCTTTCATTGCTGCAAATGAAGCAGCAGAGGAACCAGCGGGTCCGCCCCCTACAACGATTACATCAAACACAGAATCATCATTTGGCAACTCTCCTGTGTTGATTGGCTGCGCCCATGAAGTGGTCATCGTTTCACCTATACACCCCACGCCCGCACCTTCGCCTTCAATGGTTCGCTCGATTCGCCATTTTCATATTGCGTAGATTGATGCACTACCTCCTTCCCGCTGATAATTGATGGCGAGTATCCTAGTAGTTACCACCACATTACCAATTGAATGGACTACAGAACAAATAATGAAGTTAAAAACAAAATTAATTTCCCAACAATTAGCCGCTTGTGTTCAAAGTGACAAAATTAATTCCACATATTTATGGGAAGGTGAAATAGTGTCTGAGGATGAATGGCGCCTAACTATTAAAACCACAAAAAATCACCAAGATTCTTTGATTTCAGCATTAGTTGAGAATCATCCATATGATGTACCACAAATAATTCACAGGCTTGAAGAAACAAGTTCTGAGTACTTTAATTGGGTTAAACAACAAGTTGGTAATTGAATAGATTAGAGGATCTATTCAGGTAGGTCTTCCATAGTGCCAGTGACATTCCGTAGTTTTTCCATAGCCTCAACATAATCACCACTTCCGCCGTCATCAATGATAGTTTTACTAGCCTCCCATAATGATTTCAGCGCTGGCACCCAATCCCCTCCAAGGTCACGAATAGATGGTTCGTAGTGCCATGCTTCCCCCTCATTTTTACCATGGACGCAAACCCACGCCCAACCCATTGAAGATTTTCTCCCCTCACCAGATTTTCTAGCCATAGTTGTGGTTTTCCCAACTCCTTCTGAGTGTGCCTTTTTGATTAATAAATCCGCAAAATCAAGTGGCGAAGGTAATAATTCTGAATCATAAGGGAATTTTTTCATCATCCTTACACTACTCTGTTTTTCATCGAGATTTTTTAAGAAACCACTGAACGCCTTACGGCTGTTTAGTTGCTGTTCATAGATATCATCGGCATCAGACCCAGTCAATTCAAACATTTCCTCAAGGATATCTAAACCACATTTACCCCAAGTCGCTTTGAGCAATGAATGGGCGCTATCATCAGCCATTCGAACTACTTCGCTGGCTAACCAATGTGCTTCACCCGCAGAATCTACTCTTACACCACCATCTAATGTATCAAGTAATATTGATACAGCTTCTACTTCGGTCTTACTTCCTTGTAATTCTTGTAAGAAACCTTCTTTATCATCATTCGCGAACCAGTTTTCTTTGAGTACTAAACCTTCTTCTAATTGTTCACAAAAAGCAGCGTGTAAATGCATTTTGAGACCAGCATCCGAGATTTCTAAGCGTAACCATTGCTCGATGACAGCATCCATAGAATCGATAGTTTCTTGATTAATTTCCAAGTCTTTTGGCCAGCCATTAGGACGATAATTTGTCTCAACTTCTATTAATTCAGATAATCGTGGTGGCGACATCGTAAGAACAATACTTTGCACAAAAGGCTCTTTGGTTTTTGATAGTTCATCAAGACCAATTTCAGCGACTAAACCATTTGGATAATTCATCACAATGTTGTGTTCACCACTTCCTGTTTGCCAAACACCATCATCATTTATGGTAAATTTCAATGGCGAAGAGGAAAGCCCCTCAGTCACCCATTCTTCGGGTGGTGCAGGGTCAAGTCCGGTGCAAATAAAATCATTTGACCATGAAAAAAACCAGTAACCAGCCCTCGCCAACTCTTCCCACGCAAGCAAGCGAAATATCGGGTGGGTGTGCATTTGTAAACCGAGTAGATGGGCTGGCTTCCCCCTCCCTCGTCGAATAAATGAGGATGAACCATAAACAGGATGTTTGAATATCGCCACTGTTTCAAATTCATCTTCATGCGCGGCGGCTAAACAACCGGCAAATGCCCTACCAATCAAGCCACCTTTTCCCGATGCCATACGTTTGTGTAGCCATGTTCTATCTTCTCGTTTATTGATGACTTTCTCAATATCTTTTAGACAGGATTTCATTTTATTTGGTCTACCAAAACCACGAGAGGTTCGGCCAGAAAGAGTGGGGAGAATTGAATGCGGCTCTTCCAACATCACGTCAAGGTTTTTTCGTAAGCGTTTTTGCACTGAATCAGAAGCCCTTTTCGTGCCACGCATACGTATTTTCTGTTTTTTCTTCCCAGGGAATTCCACTTCAGCTGGTCCTGCCATAATAGTTCCCCGCGTGTCTCCGAGTCGCCCATCTCCCTTGAGGGCAACGGCTCCCATTAATTCCAACGTGCTAAAGCTTCAACCTCTAATTCATCTAATCTTCCAGGTATTACAATGCAATGTATTGACCCATTATTAATCAATTGAACATCATCTAAAGTGCCGTAAAAAATACGTTGTTCAGGACGCCCCATATCACTACAAAGAACAATTTTCCATTGTTCAATATTTTCACCAATTTTGTCGGCCGAGCGTCGTAAAATATCTACAGCCATGGCCGGGCTCATAGGGTTTTGTTCATCAACACCCATACCAGTTGGATCTAGGTCAAGTAGAACAAGAGAATGCAAGTCACGCTGAAGATTATCTAAGATCAATTCAAATGGCGATGTAGCAAGATAATCACCATATGGATAAGCAAGTGTGACCTGTCTTCCAAATCGGTATGATTGCAAACCAACAGCGCCGGTTACAATCGTTGTAATTGAAATTCCATGAATTACGTGGCAGTTAATTCCCGCTGCCTTGGCTCGTAATTGCAAATCCACATGAGTTGTTGCTTGCAACGGGTCACCCACTATCATCAAAGCCACCGCGTTTTCACTAGCAAGTTCCAATAATTGGTCAGGGTTTTCCACCCCAGGCCGCATTAGCAACTCATATTCCCCAACAATTTCAACAAGTTTCGCTCCTTCACCTGATGGTAAAAGTGCGGTATAACCCTCTAAAAACCGATAGTTACAGGATTTCGCGGCTTCAATAGAAGCAGTAGTCATGGCGGACAAATCTCCAGGACCTAAGCCAATCAACCACAACCCTGATTCAAAATTTGTCATAGTCCATCCTCCGTCATCGTCAAGCGAGTAGTGCTTATCGGACTTTCGAGTATGATGCGTCATTTGAGGGTGCCGAAGCAAAAAACCCAATCTATTTTGGATTGCATAAACAGCTTTGAATGGTCATCTAAAGGATATCGAGTATTGGATGATGGTGAGTTCAAATTAATTCCACTTGGAGATAATCCTCCTGAAAATTTACCCGAGCCATTAAATCAATTTGAGGAAAAAGAGGCGGAACAATCGGAACGCTTACCACAAAAATGGATTGGATACTTGCCACAATTTATTGATGAAGAAATCATATCTTTACATGAAGGCGGGTGGCCAAACGCCCAAGAACCGCTGGGTGACATACTTCTGTTCAAAATTGAAAAACATCTTGAACAATATGCTCAAGAAGTCGCACTAGCAAAAATCACCCACCATAAAAAGGTGAGAGTAGTATTCCGAGATCACGGTGTTAAGGGCGATTTCAGAATAAGAGAATTAGAACCATTGGTTGCTAGGCTAGATGGTCAATTGTTGACAGTTGAGCAAATTAATTTGCTACCAGAATCCGTTAGGGAAACATTGTTACAAACAGAAACATTAGTCAGAGAATACAATTTGAACATCAAAGTAGATCCACGAAAAGCATTCTTTTCTCATCGCTTACAAAGTCAACGTGTTCATACTGTTGAAAGCGCAATTAAACTTAGAGAGATGCTTGGTCGCCCATTAGATGTTGCAGACCCATATTGTGGGGTTGGCCCAGCTTTCAGCCACCTTTTACAAATTGATGACTTAGTAGGAAATTTACTCGCTTGCGATATCAACCCAGATGCGATGCCACTTCTAGTTGAGAATTTGAAACGCAATGGTGTAGATGTTTCATTAGACGATATCAAAGCAAACCAATTACAAATATCGGGCAATTATATCGGCGTACATGATGCTTTAACTCTGACAAAAGATAGTAACTTGGTTGGTAAGTACGACGTTCTTTTGGTTAATCTCCCTCACGAAACAGTTACTCATTTACCCCACCTTATTGGATTATTGAAAGTAGGTAGCCCAACCCTTGTACGTGGTTGGTTAGTTGCTCCAGAAAATGAGATTTCAAATCTAACTAAACAATTACAAAAAATATTACCACATCCACTTGAAGGTAGCCCTCTTGTAGAGGTGGAGCGCCGAACTCAATACAATACAACTGATTGGTTATGTAGGTTTGAAGCGTGGCTAAATATCCCTCACGAATAGGATTTTTCTTCGGCGAAACAGGTTATTAACGCGCGGGGAATCTCCGTATTGATGCACCGAGCACTGTTCTTAGCGATTCTAATGTTGGCGGCCCCCCTTGTGGCTCTCTCATCAAATTTTGAAATGATGAATGAATCAGTTATTTTAGTTGATGAGGAAGATGATTTCAATAGCGCAAAAACAGCAACCAACCCACTTGGTTGGGAGTGGGTTACCAAAGATTACGATGCAGGATATGTTTGGACTAGAGAAGTAGAGGTTGACACTTTTGGTAACACGTACATTTCAGGCATTTTCCGAGGTGGTAGCCTTTCCCTCGACTATCACCATGCACTGAATAACGGCGGTCTAGATGTATTTACAGCAAAATTTTCTTCAGTTGGTGATTGTGTTTGGTTGACTACTTTTGGTGGTGCTTTAGACGAGCATGTTGAAGATATGATTGTTGACCCTTCAGGAGATGTCTATGTTGTTGGTAGTTACGATTCACCACAGTTTAATGCGAGTTCTTCAATTTTGAATAATTCAGGTAGCAGGGATGGTTTCGTAGTTAGTATTGGTAGAAACAGCGGAGCAATTTCGTGGGGCAATTCAGTTAATGGCGCGGGTTTTGATAACATCACAGGAGTAACATTAGATTCCACTGGTGGATTAGTTTATTCTGGATGGACAGCAAGCCCTCAAATTACTATCAACGGAACAACCCTGAATAACAGCGGCGACACAGATTTTTTCGTATTATGGGGGTACACAAATGGTTCTTGGGAACAAGGTAGAATCTATGGTGGCACAGGTAAAGAACAAGCTCACGACATCGCTGCAGATGGCAATGGCAAAGTAATGGTCGTTGCAGAATTCACAACATCAAGTTTGACACTTGATCAAACATCAATTACTCATGGTGGAGGTTCAGGTTCAGATTCCCTTGTTATGCGTGTAGCAAAAGCCGGTGTTGAATGGGTTCGTAAACCAATTTGTGATAAAAATGACAGGGCTTGGTCTGTAGATGTTGATAGTGCTGGCAATGTCTTTGTGGCTGGAGAAATTATGGCAAATACTAGCTCAGCGTCTATAACATGGGGTTCAATTCAATTGTATATACAAGGATATCATACATCATATGTGGTTAAATTTTCAAACGTAGGTGCAATTGGCTGGGCGCTTGGAACATACTTGAGTTATTCCTATTCAAGTTATTATGTTAAAAACCCATCAATTGATATTGAAGGTAGCCATTTATTGATGGGGTTAAATTACAACGAACGTTTTAAATTTTATTCGGGTTCGTATTCATCTAATTGGATTTATGAACATAATAGTCTGAATAACGCGGTACTTGTTGAGTTGACAAATACGGGTTCTATGGCAACTTCAAATTATATGAGATCAGGCTATTCTAGTGTTGATGATATTGCTTGGATGGATATGTCATCAGGTAATGACCATATTATTATCCCATTCAATGGTTTAGCAAGACAGAGTGAAAGTTATCATTATTATTCAGATGCCCCAGCAACGACCCTCCAAAGATATTCATGGAATAATGGTTTGAGTTCTCAACAATTCTATGCATTAATCGGACATACAGGTTCTGAAACAATAATTGATTTAGAACAGTATGACAACACATCAAATATTTTACTTGGTTCATCAACTCGTTATGGACAAAATATTCGTTTTGGTAACAATGTGATTGGTGGCGACCTTACGACATCAAATACATATGAATCTCGCCTATTCCTTGCGATGTCAGATTCAAATGGAACATGGACACATCTTGATGAAATCAAAGTCGGTAGTCACAGAGAAGGTAGTTCAGGTTTTACAACAGATAGAGAGTGGGCTGCAATGGCAGTGGGTGATAATGGTACTGTATGGGTTGGTTTTCATTGGCAAAATTTCTTAGAGATACCAGGACTGACTTCTCGTTCAACTGGTTCAGGATATATTGTAGCGAGTTGGTCGCCAACAAATGGATGGATGTCTGCTGATTCAATTTATTTCTCAACAACAGGATATGTTGATGTTGACATCGCTGTTTCTAATGGCGAAGTTTGGTTTTCAGGAGCTTGTTATGGAACTGTAAATATGCACGGTACAAGTTATTCAGGTAGTTCTAATTGGAATATTTGCATAGCAAAAAGAGGAGTTACAAGTTCATGGAGTAATATTTACCGTTCTGGCCAATACACTCAGCATGATTTATCTCTTGAGGCTATGACAGCACACCCCAATGGCGGTGTAGTATTTTGGGCGAAATCAGGATATTACAATGACCCAAGTACAGGTAATAATAACAAAAATGCGTATAGTAAAGGCGCTCTAATTAGATTATTTTCGTCAAATGGAACAATGTGGTGGATGGGCGAACCAACTTGTAGCACTGGAAGTTATTGTAGTTGGGTCGAGAGCCTAGATGTCACAAGTTCAGGTGATGTTTTCGTTTCTGGTTATTTTGAAAATAGCGTTTCATTTGGGTCTTGTTGTTCAGTAAATTCTGGCGGCGGATATGATGGATTTTTAGCAAAATTCAATTCAAGTGGTTCATGGGATTGGTCAATATCTCTTGGTGGTACTTCACAAGATAAAATTCTTGATGTGCGAAATATTGGTAATGGAAGTATTGCTGTTGTGGGTGATAAATCCGGTGTAATTAGTGTAGGGTTAACGACATTATCAAGCGCAGGAACAGGCTTTGTTGCCATGGCGGCAGACCAAGGAACATGGGAATGGGCTGCCCAACCAACAGGCAATACAGTCGTACAACAAGTAATCGCAACAGGAAACGGAACCATTGAAGTGGCTGGTGTTTTAGAATATCAAAATTCAGCTAGAACATTTGGTTTGGATTCACTGAATTCATCAGATGGAGATGACATTTTCCTTTCTCGAATGAGTGCTGATGCTGATGCTGATGGCATTACCAATAACAGAGATAACTGTCATCAAATATACAATCCTAGTCAACAAAATTATGATTCCGATACATTTGGTGATATATGTGATTCAGACGATGATGCTGATGGCATAGGAGATGTGGTTGACAGTTGTCCACAAGGGGCTCTCACTTGGTCATCAAATAATACCACAGATCATGATTCGGATGGTTGTAAAGATGCCATTGAAGACGATGACGATGATAATGACGCGATTAACGATATACTCGACGCTTGTTCCACAGGTTCTTTGAATTGGACATCAAATGGAACTACAGATTATGATACAGATGGATGTAAAGATTCGAATGAAGATTTAGACGATGATGACGATTCTGTGAACGATACAGCCGACTCTTGTCCTAAAGGAAGTTTAGGTTGGCTATCCAACCCCTCAACCGATCATGACGGTGATGGTTGTTTAGACAATGTTGAAGATACGGATGACGATGATGATGGAATCAATGATGAATACGATACATGTGTTCGCGGTGAATTAAATTGGACATCCTCTAATATCACAGACAATGACGGAGACGGCTGTCTCGATGCGACTGAAGACCTCAATGATGATGACGACCATTACCAGGATTACGATGATTCATGCCCAAACGGTTCTGTCGGGTGGTACTCCGGAAGTATCACTGATTATGATGGCGACGGGTGTAGGGACTCAGACGAAGATTTGGATGATGATGGTGATGGTATTCCGGATGTAGATGATAACTGTCCAACAGGTGTGAAAGGTTGGGTTACGAACCCAACTGTTGATTTTGATGCTGATGGCTGTCATGACTGGAATGAAGATTCAGATGATGATGGTGATGGGGTATCAGATCTCATTGATGATTGTTCAAGGACAATGGCTGGGGAAACCCCCAACGCAGACGGTTGTGCACCAGGTGAAATTCCGGATGGGAATGGCGGCGGTAGTTCATCAGTAAATTATACCGAGGATAATACGTATGTCAACAATACTTATGTCAACAATACGTATGTAAATAACACATATGAAAACAACACTTTGAACAATGATACATACCAAAATCAAACATTCCAAAATAATTCATACAATAATGATACATTCCAAAACCAATCTTTCTCAAACACGACCAATTTGAATCAAACGATAAACGAAGGCGATTTAGTAAACAATAGTGGTGAGCAACAAATAGAGACAGCCCCGGAAGGAGAGGCATCTTCTGGATTGTCTTGGTTACCTTTAGTTGTTGTAGCGTTGATGGTGTTACTCCTCTTTGTTCAAGCATTACATCTTGTAAAGAAACCCGCACTCCCCCCTGGTCCTCCAGAGAGCATGTTAGTAGAACAGGAACTATTTGATGAGGTGGATCATACTGGTGTGGTTAGTGACGAGCAAGAAGATTTTGATACCCTAGTTGAAGAGGAAGTAACAAAAACATCCCCAACTGAAGAGTCGGACCAGCCACAAGAGAAAGGCCCACCTTTAATTGTTGAAAACCCAATTATTTCGGATGGTTTTGAGTGGGTTGAGTGGCCAGATGGTAGTGGCCAAAATCATTTCAGAGAAGTCGGTTCAACAGATGAGTGGCAATCTTGGCCTATCGAGTAATTAACCCGTGAAATAACGTAAAAAACCACTTGGCGCCCCGACCGGAATTTGAATCCGGGTCGAAGCCTCGACAGGGCTTCATGATAGACCACTACACTATCGGGGCTAAGTGAATGGCTCGGCCAAAACCCACCTGTATTTAATGAGAACCCAACTCGCCGTAATGAGAGAGATGGCCAAGAAGGGAGATTCAACACCGGGCGCGGCTGAAAGCGATGAAGAAAAAAACACACCTAAGGGTCCACCATCCGGTCCCCCAGGTGGGCCACCAAAAGGCGCACCAATGGGGATGCCAATGGGTATGTTTCCAGGGATTGCCGCAACGGGTGCACCACCACAAAGGTCAGCAGGCCCCTCTACTCCAGTGCAACAAGATAATGGACAACAAGAAGACGATGAGGAGCAAGAAGAGGTAGTAGATACTCCTGTTGCTGATGAAGATGACGAATTTTCTGATGAACCACCAGCACCTTCAGCAGATATTGGTGGTATGATAGGTCAAGCAATGGCAGCAACACCAATGTCAGATGTCGAAGCTCTACGGGCTGAAAACATGTCAATGCGAGATGCTTTGACTAATGCTACAGGTATAATCAATGAAATGGATACTCAACCAATGCCGCCAATAGTCGGGGATGGTTTTGTAGTACCCGCTCATGTTGTTAGTGATTTTGTTAGGATCGGGCGTCAACTACAACGAGATGGACTTTGTCATGCAACTGTTGGAAGCGTTTCCACACTTTCTTTAGACGAACCAAACCTTGTACATATCACCAAAAAAGGCTCTCCTCTAGGTCAGTTAGATGAGCGTCATATTACTTCAGGGAGATTAGGGGAGATGGCCCCACATGGTGCGGGTAGTGCCTGGAAAGTTCACACAATTTTGCTTGCAGTAACTTCGCTTGAGCACAATGGTAGTGCTGCTTGCGCACATCTCCCAGCCCCTTACACTACTGCAATGTCACTTGAACAGGATTTGTTTGTTCTTCGCCCTTCTGACCTTGCGGGTAAGCAGAGATTTGAGTCTGTTGTGATAGTTGATTCCGATGACGTGTCAGAGGATGATTTCTTGCGCCAACTTTCCGAAGGGTTGCAACAATCAAAATGCAAAGCAATCGTTGTGCGAGGCGGCGGAGTGTATGCTGTCGGTGCTAATTTTAACGAAGCTTGGGATAATGCTGCAGCGATAGAACACAGCATGAAAATTTCATTCCTAACCCGCCTCGCTGACATAGAATGATAGCGGCAAGTTCATTGAATTCAAGCAAGCGCCAATAGGCCGATAGCCATGGCCAACCCTCTTGTTATTGATGTCGTTGATAACGGCGGGCAGTGGACTCACAGAGAATGGAGAATGCTCCGGTATCTTGGTGTAGACACTCAAATAATTCCTAATGATGCACTTTGTGATGATCTTAGGGAATTGGG
>JACNFL010000134.1 GCA_014384685.1 Methanobacteriota archaeon | reverse complement strand
CGTCAGATACCAGTTCAATTTCTTCCCGCAATCGTATCAATCCTAATTTTAGTGTGGGGTATTTGGCGGAAGATGCAAGAAGTGGATTGCGATGCAGATATATCTCAAGTGGTCGATAAGAATTAGGCCAGATGTATTAGGTCAGATTTCTTTTTTTAGTTAGAAAACCTTCATTTGGTTAGGCTATTTTTTTTTGAGAATTTATCCACTTTTTGATAAATTATCCACTTTTTGAGAAATTATCCACTTTTCGAGAAATTATCAACTTATTGGGTTGTGCATGCCTTTTTTTGGTTAAGGTCACCTGCTAGAGTTAGGCCCATCTTCTGGTTAGACCCATCTTTTCTCGTAACTGTCTGTGATGATTTGATTCGTGCCACTCAAATCGCAAACCAATTGTGATTGGGCATCTAAATTAACGATTCTTAATTGACTATCTTCAAGTTCCAATGCTACCCCCTTGGAGATGTGCCTAGCAAGTAAAGACCAACTAACTTGTCTGTTCATCTGAGGTGGTGGGGTAAAATTGGTCTCTTCAAACGCCGAAGCGATAGATGCGTGTAAAATCGTTTGAAAGTCAGATAATTCTGTTTCACTATTCTGGGCAGGTAGGCATGAATATTCGAAAGGTTGCTCTCCCTTCTCACAAAGATTGACTCCAATACCAAGAATACATCTCCGTGCCTCCCCTTTCTGTCTCGCTTCAATTAGGCAACCGGCAAGTTTTCCGTTTGATATCCAAACATCGTTTGGCCATCTAAATTCAAGTTGTAATCGGTTGGCGCCTGAGCAGTGAGTCCAATGAGCCGTTGGAAGAGGGAGTCCTGATTGGCAAACAATCGAATCAATAATTGCCATTCCCGCTGCAATCTGGATATCTCCAGCAGCCCAGTTCATGGCAGGTTCAGGCAATACCCAACTTCCAGCAAAATCACCATCAACTTGCGCCCACTCTCTCTCTCGCTGGCCTCTCCCCTCTGTCTGGATTTTTGCAGTTATCATTGTCCCGGCTGGGTGGTTACTGCTAAGCAGAAATGCATTCGTGGAATCAAGTGCCTCATGTCTTTCTATAGGTGAATTCATGAAAGGCCTCCAAGCGCAAAAGCAGGTCAATCGTTCACCATCAGAAAATGTCACTTCATCAGCAATTCGCGTGGCCCAGCCATGTGAACGCCAGTGGCTTTGGAGAGTTTTTCCTCGCGGCGTGGATGAATGTACTACATAGGCAGCCCCGGTTGGTGAGAGGATCTCCCCCGAATTCAATGCCTTCATGAGTGCGTATCCCCAGCCATTTCCTTCACTTGTGTCGAGTAGTGCAGCATCCTCCAATGGGCCGAGGTGGGGTTCGTTTTCCCTCGGGGGTTCGAGGTAGGGTAGGTTCCAGGCAATGAGGTCAAATGGTGCGTGCTCAAGTATATGTGCCGGAAGGTCAAACAGGTCAGGTGATTCCACTCCTCCTTCAGTTGCGAAAAGGTCCACGCCGTTTAATTCAGCATTCTTTCTAGTAGCCGCCACAGCAAAGGGATTTATGTCGCAGCAAAACACTTGGGCGCCGCGCTTCGCGGCGGCGATTGAAACAACGCCAGTGCCACAACCAATTTCCAATATTTTTTGGCCATTTTTGAAGTCAATTTGGTTCAGACAAGAATCGAGTAATCCGCTGTCTTCGCGAGGGGGATAAACAGTGGCCGGCGTAACTACTTGAAATTCAATCCCATCGGCTGAAACCCAGACCTCTTCCACCGGTTCAGATTGGACTAGAGCGACTTCTCTTGAGATGGGGTCATCCACATAACTCGGCAGATAGTCCCCTATTTCAACACCGATTGTTAGAGTTTGAAGGATACCTTTATGCCATAAGGCGTGAAACGAGTGTATGGAGAACCCCACCTCCGGATAGTGACCGAGCGGTCATCACAGTCAGCGTATGCTTTGCGGCATCTTTTTGAAGGGTACCCAAGTCCGAGGTTAGTCACCATTATCCATGGGCCTGTAGCTCAGTCAGGTGGAGCGACGGACTTTTAATCCGTTGGTCGCGGGTTCGAACCCCGTCAGGCCCGCTCCACTAGATTGGCTCCAGTACCTCGGTTTCTTGGCGAATGTGGGGGTATGTGAGTGGCAGTAAAATCATCAACTAAGAAGCGATTAATGGAGCTTGGTGTTAAGGAAGAATTAGCACACAAGTTGGCAGACGACGCGAACATGGACACCATCAAGAAAATGAGTGCCCAAGATGTCGCTACCAAATTAAGTTTGAAGATGACTGATACTGAACTTGAAACAATCATGGATATCATTCGTGAACAAGCCGCTTCCAAACGCCACAGCCCAACTCGCCGAGTGGAAATGAAAGCAGAACTCAAAGCAGTAGAAACAAACATTCCACTTGGTGAAATGAGATTCAATGTCCTAAATCACGAAATCGTGCCATTGCATGAATTGGTTCCTGAAGAGGAACAGATGGAAGAATTGGCCCCTTGGGACCTTGTTGGAACTGATATTGATGGCAGCCCTCGCCTTCGAATTGAATTACTTCCTAAGATTCTGATTACTGATCCAGCGATTCAAGCAATGAAAGAGGCAATGGAACAGTCTGATGACGAGTTACGTGCAGGTTGGTTGAACAACAGAGTAGTAAGAATCACTCGAAGAAGTCCTTCAGCAGGAATTCACGTGGCATACAGGCTAGTAGTAGAGGGTAACTGAGGAGGCGATGAATATGAGAGACATTATCAAGACATATTTCAGAGAAAGAAGTTTGGTCAATCATCAGATTGCATCATACAATGATTGTTTGCCAAAGGGCGATGGACGAGATTGCCGATTTGAGCAGATTGTCCGCAACATTCGCATCGGTACTGATGAAATCATTGACGATGACGAGGGCGGATTGGTGAAACTTGACGTTCTAGACAATGAAATTTCTGTAAGAATGAAGAATTTGACACTCGGTCCACCTACAATTCGTGAGGCAAATGGAGCAAACAATGAGGACGCTACTCCACTAGAGTGCCGTCTTCGTAAGTTGACATATTCTTCTCCGATTTTTATGGACTTCACAATACACCGTGAGGACCACCCAACACCAATCAAAGAAGATAGAGTCCAAGTTGGAAGTCTACCTGTAATGGTTCGTTCAGAAAGATGTAATCTAAATCCTGGTCACATCGACCAAAATCGAAATCTCAGCCCAGAGATGAGTGAAGAAGATCGCACACACTACATGTCTCTACTAAAGAAGAAGGGAGAAGACCCATTCGACCCAGGTGGTTACTTCATCATCAACGGAACAGAAAGAGTTCTAATTTCAATGGAGGATTTGGCCCCAAACCGAGTCACTGTTGAGATGAGTAAGAGATACAGCAGAGCAACAGAAGTTGCAAAGATTTTCTCACAAAGAGATGGTGTTCGAAAGCCACTGACTGTTGAAAAGAGAAAAGATGGCATGCTGATGGTGAAAATCAGCAGTGCTGGTGCTCAAGTTATTCCAGCAGTTCTACTAATGCGTGCTCTTGGAATCAATTCTGATGAGGAAATATTCGCATCGATTGCAGGCCACAAAGACGCTTTCAAGTATGTTGTTGCAAACATCAATCACGTCCGAGACTTGGATACTAAGGATGCTTATGGTGTGGAAACCAACGAAGAAGCACTTGCATGGTTGGAGAAGAAATTCGCTGCTGGCCAGCAAAAAGAATATCGTGAACAGCGTGTCAACAATCTGATGGATAAGGAATTACTTCCTCATCTTGGAGACCAACCTGAACACCGCTTGAAGAAGGCGGTTTTCCTTGGTAGAATTGTTCGTCAAGTTTTGGAAATGGCAATTACTCAAGGCAAGCCAAATGATAAGGATCACTACGCAAACAAGCGTGTCCGTCTTGCTGGCGATTTAATCGAGGATTTATTCAGAGTCAGCATGACTCAACTCGCTCGTGACCTCAAGTACCAACTTGAGCGCCACCACAACAGAAAACGTGAACTAAAAATCAATAGTTGTCTACGGCCAGATGTTCTAACATCAAAAATCATGCACGCTCTTGCTACTGGAAATTGGGTTGGTGGTAGAACTGGTGTCAGCCAACTGCTTGACCGAACAACCTTCATCTCAGCGCTATCTCACATGCGTCGAGTAACTAGCCCACTTGTGAGAAGTCAACCACATTTCGAGGCCCGAGACCTTCACCCGACACAATGGGGTCGTCTTTGCCCTAACGAAACCCCTGAGGGACAAAACTGTGGTTTAGTAAAGAATGCAGCACAAATGATTGATGTTTCAGAAGCAGTATCAGAAGAAGATGTAAAAGAATTGCTAAAAGAGGCTAATGTCATTGAGCCAGAAGATTGGTCAGAAGGTTCCCGAATTCACGTGAATGGAGACATTTTCGGTCTACACAAGAATCCTCATCGTTTGGTCACTCACTTCAAGCGTCGTAGAAGAAATGGTAGAATTCGCCCAGAAGTTAGCATCCGCCACGATTCAGTAAACCGTGATATCTTTATCAATACAGACAAAGGAAGAATTCTACGCCCGTTATTGGTTCTTGAGAGTGGTACTCTTACTCTAGCAAAGGAGCACTTAGTTGCCCTTGCAGATCGTGAGATGAATTTCAAAGACCTCGTGAACGAAGGAGTAGTTGAGTGGGTGGATGCAGAAGAGGAAGAAGACCTTCTAGTTGCTCCGCGAGCCTACGACCTCCCAACACTTTCACCAAAACATCAACGCCCAATCGACCCAGCAAAGGTCACTTGGACAAATCTCGGTGAGTTTGACATTTCAGAAGCAGAGTTAGAGGTGGAAGTCCAATTATCCAATGGTACATGGGTGACAGAGAAATTCACTCGCCCTCTAAACTATTTCCAAGAAGAAATTGAGAAACTCCGCCGCAAAGAAAAGAAGAGTGGCAATGTATTAGTCTATACTCACGTTGAAATTGACCCGCAGTTGATTTTGGGTGTTTGTGCTAGTCTAGTTCCATTCCCTGAACACAACTCGACCCCTCGAGTTACTGGTGGAACTGCAATGGTCAAACAATCTCTTGGCCTACCAGCAAGTAATCACCGCGTAAGACCGGATACTCGAATGCACATTCTAGACTACCCACAACGATCTATCGTGCAAACACAATCAATGGAATCAACAAACTTTGTCAATCGCCCTGGTGGACAAAATTATATCGTTGCAATTCTAAGTCATCATGGCTATAATATGCAAGACGCGGTCATCATGAACCGTGCTTCAATTGAAAGAGCACTTGGCCGATCAAGTTTCGTTAGAACTTACAATGCTGAAAGGAAGAGATTCCCCGGTGGACAAGAAGAAGAAATCCAAATCCCTGGTGCAGGACAAGATGAAGTTAAAGGTCGTAAAGAGAGCAAAGAGTATGCTCACTTGGAGTACGATGGATTACCTCATCCAGAAACTATGCTTTCAGGAAAGAGAGATGAGGACCCCGCTGTGTTGGTTGGAAAGACAAGTCCCCCAAGATTCCTAGAGGAAGGTCATGGTGCTTTCATGATGGGACAATACCGCCAAGAATCCAGTATGCATGTGAGGCATGGAGAAAATGGTCATGTTGACCATTTGTTCGTGACTGAGGACCTCGATGCTGGGCGTTTAGTAAGAATCGTACTACGTCAACACAGAATCCCTGAATTGGGTGATAAATTTTCATCGAGACACGGTCAAAAAGGAGTTGTTGGCCGCTTGGTTGACCAAGAAGATATGCCATTCACTGTTGATGGAGTCGTGCCTGATTTAATTATCAACCCTCACGCTATTCCTAGCCGTATGACAGTCGCTCATATTTTGGAGATGATTGGTGGTAAAGTTGGTGCAATGGAAAGCAGATTTATTGATGCTTCAGCATTCTCTGGTGAAAAAGAGACTGCTCTTCGAGAAGGATTGCTGCGAAACGGATTCCAGCATACAGGAAGAGAACGCATGATCAATGGTGAAACTGGTGATGAGTACGAATCAAACGTTTTCGTTGGATGTATCTATTATCAGAAACTACACCACATGGTTAGCAGTAAAATCCACGCACGAAGTCGTGGAAGAGTGCAAATTTTGACTCGTCAACCCACAGAAGGTCGAGCTCGACAAGGTGGACTACGATTCGGAGAGATGGAGAGAGACTGTCTGATTGCTCATGGTGCTTCCATGGTTATCAAAGACAGACTATTGGATGAATCAGACGGTGTTACCCTGCCAGTTTGTGCCGAAAGCGGTCACATTGCATACTGGGATAATCGCCGCCGCTGTTACGTCAGCCCGGTGTATGGTGAAAGTGCAGAAGTTCATCTTGTTGAAACCTCATATGCATTCAAGTTATTACTAGACGAAATGAAATCACTTGGAGTTGCCATGCGACTTCAATTGGAGGACAGGAGGTGATTTGAATGGCTAAAAAACTAGATGCATCAAAGATTCCAAAGCGTATTGCTTCAATCAAATTTGGATTGATGGCACCAAACGAGATCCGCCGACTGAGCGCAGTAGAAGTCAAAACTGCTGATACTTACAAGGACGATGGACACGCATTCCACCAAGGTCTAATGGATTCTCAGATGGGTGTAATTGAACAAGGAATTCGTTGTGAAACTTGCGGAAATAAGCATGATGAGTGTCCAAGTCACTTCGGTCACATACAACTTGAATTACCTGTTATCCACTGTGGTTTCACACCCCTCATCAAGACTTCACTGAAGACAACTTGCAACAAATGTTACCGTGTTCTTCTGCACGAAACTCCCGGTACTCATCCAGTTGATAGTGAACTTTCAGAGCAAGATTTCTATCGTAACAGAGTGTTGGATATCATTCAGAAACACGGTCCAGGTTCACCTGAACTAAAGAAAATCATCAAGGATATTGAGAAAACCTGCAGTGGTAAAAAGCGAATGGTTTGCATGCACTGTGGAAGCGAACAAGGAAAAATCTTACTTGAGAAGCCGACAACTTTCAAAGAAAAGAAAGAGGACAAGAGCGAGCACAAATTGAACGCTAGAGATATTCGTGAATGGCTTGAAGGAATTCCTTCTGATGACCTAATTTACATAGGGATGGATAAGGAATCAAACCGTCCAGAATGGGTAGTCATGAGAGTGCTTCCAGTACCGCCGATTACCGTACGCCCTTCTATCACACTAGAAAGTGGTGACCGTTCAGAGGACGACCTAACCCACAAGCTTGTGGATGTATTGAGAATCAATCAACGATTACGAGAAAATCGTGACCAAGGTGCTCCACAACTGATTGTAGAAGACCTTTGGGAACTTCTCCAATATCACATAACTACTTACTTTGACAACCAAACAAGTGGTGTTCCACCGGCTCGTCACCGTAGTGGTAGGCCACTCAAGACGCTAACACAGCGATTGAAAGGTAAGGAAGGAAGATTCCGTAGTAATTTGTCTGGAAAGCGTGTGAACTTCTGTGCGCGTTCAGTTATTTCACCAGATCCATTCTTAGGAATAAACGAAGTTGGTGTACCCGAGCAATCTGCGAAAGATTTGACCGTGCCAATCCGTGTTACCAAGCGTAACCGCGAACAACTTCGTGAGATGATTTTGCGCGGGCCTGATAATCACCCTGGTGTGAATTATATCGTTCGCGGCGACACTCACCGTGTTCGAATTACTGACAGAACCAAGTTCATTTGGTCTGGTTTCCGCTGTATGAATCCTGATTGTGATGGGGGAGACCCTGAACGTGATGAGCCTTACAAGGGAATGGCTGCAGAACTTAACGAAGTTCTCACAGCACCAAATTTCTTGCCTGGTTTAGTTATCAAGAAGGAAAATCGTCGTACTATTGAAGGTTTACAAGAGAACTGGGTTGCTGATTTAGAGGCTACAATTGCCAACTTACGCGGGGAAGATGAGAATGGAAATCAACTTCCTGATGATGACCCACGCACAATCATCCACAACCGCTGGAGATGGGAGCAAGAACAAGCTGAAGACGCTCCATACCCTGAACATCTGGATGTCATTTGCCCACACTGTGGTTCACCATGGGATGAGGAAGATGAAGAAAGAACACAGGTAGAGGATAGACTAGCAACTGTTGATTTGGATGGCAGCCCTAAACCGGGAATGGTAGTTGAGCGCCATTTGATTGACGGAGATGTAGTGATTTTCAACCGACAACCGTCTTTGCATCGTATGTCAATGATGGTTCACGAAGTCAGAGTAATGGCAGGTAAAACATTCCGTTTCAATCTGTCAGTTTGTACACCGTACAATGCTGATTTTGATGGTGATGAAATGAATCTACATATTATTCAGTCCGAAGAGGCTCGTGCCGAGGCCAAAGTTCTGATGCGCGTGCAAGAGAATATTCTGAGCCCACGTTACGGTGGCGCAGTTATTGGAGGTATTCACGACCACATTTCTGGTGCATATTTGCTGACCAATAGCGACCGTATTGTTGCCAAAGGACAAGCCTTAGAAATCCTAAGTAAAATCAATTGGACTGGTACTTTGCCAAAGGAAGTCAAAGGCGAAAACGGCGAAATTGGTTACAATGGTCGTGAACTTCTGAATTTGATTATACCTTCAGGCATTAATCTAAGTTACAAGAGTCGAAGTAATGACCAAGTTGAAGTCATTGATGGTGAAATTCTATCAGGTACTATCGACAAGACAGGTATTGGTGCAGAGGATGGAAAATTGCTTGATGCGGTACTCCAAGTTCATGGGAGCACAAGGGGAGCACAATTCCTCAATGAGTTAACTCAACTTACAATTGGAATATGTACTGCTCTAGGATTTACTACTGGAATTGATGATGAAGACCTTCCACCAGCAGCACGCTCAGAAATCACTGAGATAAACTCAACAGCTATTGCAGATGTTGATGCAAAACTCGAACAATATGGTAAGAGCGGGCGTGGTTACGAAGCAAGACCTGGGCGCACTCCATTAGAAACCCTTGAAGAAGATATCATGCAGATTCTGGACCAGTCGAGATCAAGAACTGGTGAAATTGCAAAGGAACATCTAGCGAGTGATAACGCTGCAGTAATGATGGCTGTATCGGGCGCTCGTGGTTCTATGGACAACCTTTCAATGATGGCTGGTTCAATTGGGCAGACTCGTGTCCGTGGTCAGCGTCTTGAGCGTGGTTACAAGGATAGAGTTCTGTCACACTTTGAGCGAAATGAAAAGGGTGCTCAAGCGAAAGGATTTGTTCAATCTTCATTCAAGAAAGGACTTCAGCCAACAGAGTTCTTCATGCTCTCTATATCTGGAAGAGAATCTCTGGTCGATACTGCTGTTCGTACCAGCAAATCAGGATATATGCAGCGCCGTCTCATTAATGCGATGGACGATTTGAAGGTTCACGGAGATTCTCATCACTCAGTTAGAAACACTGCGGACAGAATTATCCAATTCAGTTATGGTGAGGATGGAACTGACCCAACAAGAAGTATCAGAGGTTCTGCAATTAATATCAGAGATGTTCTTGATAACGCACTAGGAGGTGAGAAGTAATGGTAGTTAAGTCAGCAACCAAGAAGAAACTCATGGATATGGGTATTCCCGAAGATTATGCACATAATCTCGCTGATGGCCGCAAATGGGATGATGTCAAGATATTATCACAAGGTGAAATTGCAAAGATTTGTGGACTTTCATCAGATGAAGCAGATAAATTATCTCAAGTAATTCAAAAGTTCGGAAAGCGAACTCGTTCTACTGCAGCATCAACAACTAGCACCACTGTCGTCCGTCGCCGTGCAGCAAAGAGGAGAGTCAAAGTTCAGCAAGAACTTGAACAATTTGACCCCGAATTGAAAATGGAACAACTGAACAGAGGCCTAAACGCTACAGATATTTTTACCGCTTTGGTAAAAGCCGCGGAAAAGGAAGGTTCAACACTTTCCAAACTTGTCTTGAGTAATTTAGCCGACCAAATTGAGAAGCGCGGGATGAACAAATTGACAGCCAAGCAAGCATCATCAGTTATACAAGAAGCTGACCAAGCTTCTGTGGCTACTGGAGTAGATCCGTTTGAAGCAGTTGGAATTGTTACTGCACAATCAATCGGAGAACCAGGAACCCAGATGACTATGCGTACTTTCCACTATGCTGGTGTAGCAACTGTAAACGTCACCCAAGGTTTACCAAGAATCATTGAGATTGTTGATGCTCGAAAGAAATCATCGACTCCAACGATGAGAATTCACTTGGATGATGGATTAAAGCATGATGAAAAGAAAGTTAGGAACCTTGCAGCATCTCTTGAGATTACTGATGCTAAAGACATTGCAGTCATTGAGACCGATGTCACACAGCGCAGAATTACTTTGAAATTAATTCCATCAAACATGAATCAGAAAGGTGTGAAACCCGTTGAAGTCAAAGAGATACTTTCTCGCAGACTTCGTCTTTTCATCGAAGCAGATAACGATGTTCGACCAAAGTTGTTGACTATCATTCCTGGTCGCAAGAAAGAAAGTGATGATGTAACTCCAAATTATACTGAATTACTTGCTTTAGAAGAAAAAGTGAAGGAATTACGCTTGAAAGGTGTAACCGATATTCAGCGAGCAAACACGCAGAAAGATGCAGGAACTGGTGAATATTATATCGCTACCATTGGAAGTAATCTAGCAGCAGTCAGTGAATTTGAAGGAATTGACCGTGCTCGAACATACACTAACAACATCACCGAGATACACCAATATCTCGGGGTTGAGGCGGCACGTCAAGCAATAATTAATGAATTAATCTTGACTTTGCAAGATGCACGATTAGATGTTGATGTTAGACACTTGATTACAGTAGCAGATGTAATGACGAGTGAAGGCGAGGTCCGTGCAATTGGACGCCACGGTGTTTCAGGAAACAAACACAGTATTTTGGCCCGTGCTGCTTTCGAAGTAACAGTCAACCATCTTCTAAGAGCCGGAATTATTGGCGAACAAGACGAACTAGCTGGAGTTGCTGAGAACATTATTGTTGGACAACCTGTTGCCCTTGGAACAGGTAGTGTAGAACTGTTCT
>JACNFL010000113.1 GCA_014384685.1 Methanobacteriota archaeon | reverse complement strand
GACCAAAGCTGAATGAGTGCCTTTTCGATTCCCTATTGTTGGGCACCATTCAACAACAGCATGGCTTTCCATACGCCATTCAATATCATCAACAATTTCCTGAACGGTACGGCGAGCTACTTCTTTTCCACACTCTGGACAGTGGGGTTTACCAACTCTAGCGTAAAGAAGACGAAGGTAATCTTGAATTTCTGTTGTGGTTGCAACAGTTGAACGTGGATTATGAGAACCTTGTTTTTGGTCGATGGAAATTGCTGGTGAAAGGCCTTCAATGCTATCACAATCGGGTTTTTTCATTTGACCAATAAATTGCCTAGCATAGGATGAAAGAGATTCCACATATCTTCTCTGTCCCTCTGCGTAGAGTGTATCAAAAGCAAGACTGGATTTTCCTGATCCTGAAACCCCTGATATGACAACAAATCTTCCTCTTGGGATTTTCACATCGATATCACGAAGGTTGTGGGTTCTTGCGCCTCTGACTACAATCCAACCATCATCAAGCCGTGGCCCTGTGCTTTCATCAACCACTCACACACCCCCGCTAAACGTGAGCGCGAGTTCACCGTTCTTGAATTGATGGTTTGAAAGTTAGAATGTGTGTCATCTCAACCAAAGTGCATCTATAGTGTCACCTGGTTTTCCGTTAACACCTATTGGGAGTAAAGTCAAACCATTGCAATTAACCATACTACGTAAATTACCACTACCTTGATTTTCAGGAACCTCACCAACCAAAATATCATCCTGCTCTGTAATTTGAATACGACGCAACGTGATTTTTTTCTTTGTACCCGCTGCTGACGACAATAACTTCACTCGAACTTTATCAAATAATTTAGGACCTTGAATTGGGTGAAACCCGCAAGAATTAGAGATCCATGGAACCACTATTGAAAGAAAGACAATTTGGCTACTAACTGGGTTGCCAGGTAAACCAAAGAGGGGTGTGTTTTTCCAAGAGCCAAATAAAGGTGGACCCCCTGGTTTGATTAGAACTTTCCAAAATTTTATTTCACCCTCTTCCTCCATTAAACGACGGACTAAGTCCCACTCCCCCATACTAACACCACCACTTGTTAGAATTGCATCACATTCTTGTGCGGCCAAATCAAATGCCTTTCTTAGGCTATTTATATCATCAGTAACAAAAGGAAATTTAACAGGTTCACAACCCATTTCTGAAACTAAACCTACTAGAGCTGTTGTATTTGATTCATAAATTTGGCCGGCTTGTAATGGCTGACCTGGTTCTATTAATTCATCACCTGTTCCAATGATTGCAATTTTTGGTGGTTTGATAACAGGGACTTCTGCATAACCCATCATCGCTGCCATCGCTAGATGTGCTGGTTTCAACTTTAATCCAGATTGTAAACCAATTTCACCTATTGTGATATTTTCCCCTTGTTTCCTTATGAAATGAGGGCGCGCTGGCCCATTAATGGAAACATACCCATCGACAACAGCACTATCTTCTATCATTACAATTGAATCCGCACCAAGAGGTATTGGGGCTCCAGTCATTATTCGACATGCTTGACCTTGTTTGACTTCAATTTGTTCTGAACTCCCTGCTTGTATTGTACCAATAATTTCTAATTTAGAATTTAGACTAGTGCAATCCGCTTCTTTAACAGCCCAACCATCCATTGCTGAATTATCAAAACGGGGGTCGTCAACCTTTGACTCTAATGAATTGGCTAAAACCATATTATGGGCATGAGATAAATTTCTAATTTCTATCTCAAAAAAAAGTGGAGTTTTATTAGCTAATTCAATCGCTTGATCAATAGATACGCCCACCTCCATAGACCTGCGAGTGTGTGTTTAGCCTTGAGTTAGTCGCCGAACATATCAAAACTGAATGTAAGGAGGGAAAGATGTGAGTGGTGTTGAATTTAGCCTTTTATTGATTGGCCTTTTCATTATTGCTATTTTATACTCTAGTGTTGGTCATGGCGGGGCATCTGGTTATCTTGCAATTATGTCTTTAACTTCTTATGGGTTGATGGAAAGTGCTTGGTTAAAACAACATGCTTGGTTCTTAAACATCATAGTTGCAAGTCTTGCTTTTTATTATTATAGGAAAGAAGGTTATCATGACATTAAATTGACGATGCCGTTTGTTATTGCAAGTATACCAATGGCATTTTTAGGTGGATTTTTATTGATTGATGAATCAATATATGATTTATTACTTTCAATAACTTTAGTGTTAGCTGCTTGGAGACTATATGGTTCGATGGCGTTTGATGAAGATGAAAAAACAACGATTCCAACATTTCAACAAGCCGCACCATGGGGTGTCGGAATTGGTTTAGTAAGTGGAATTGTTGGGGTTGGCGGTGGAATTTTCCTTTCACCAATTGTTCTTTTGAAAAAATGGGCAACACCAAAAACGGTTGCCGCTACATCTGCAATTTTTATTTGGGTTAATTCAATTGCTGGATTAGCAGGGGCAGGAATGTCGGGTCAACTAAATTTAGATCTAGAAATCCTGGCTTCTTTTGCATTCGTTGTTTTAATTGGTGGTTTCATTGGTTCCTTTTATGGTTCAAAAATCTCATCACAATCTACTATCCAGAAATTACTAGTCATTGTGATACTCGTTGCCGCGAGTAAACGAATATGGGGTTTGCTAATTTTATTAATTTAGAAACCTACTTCATCTTCATGACCACATTCAGGGTGGGCGCACAAAACCTTGTACTTGTCTGTTTTTGGTCGAGGGATTCTATTCATTGAGCCACACAAAGAGCATTGGTGTTCGATTTCCTTAACTTCTTCAACATCAGATGCACCATCAAGAACCCTTCCTGTGTTTTGTGTTGACCAACCAACTTTGTCCATATAACCCCCTTCGCCTTTCAATTTCTTACTACGTAGAGTTAGTTTCATCTTTCGTCGGCGACGGCGTTTTGGTTTCCCTGCCTTCTTTCCTGATGGTTTCTTTGCCATGTTAACCATTTACTGCACAAGGCCTATCCTATTAGATAATTGGTATAGAAAGAGCAGGTATTTTTAGATGAGATAAGAACGACAATTATCTGGTTGATGAATTACTATTTCTTCATTTTCTAACTCTTTTTTTAATAATTCCTGACCATCGTCTCGGTTGCCATGAAATAAAATCACATCATTAGCACCCACATCTTTTGCAAAATCAACAAGAAGAGAATGATCAGCGTGATTAGAAAAGGAAAATTGGTCGACCTCTAAATTAATGTCAACCATCTTACCAAATATTTTCAAACGGGAAGAATCCAACATTTGGCGTCCACCACTACCTTCAGCTTGGTAACCCGTTAACAACACTGCATTTCTTTGGTCGTGTCTCAATCGGTTAAGGTACCAATGCGCTGGCCCACCATCTAACATTCCACTAGTAGTTACAATAACATCAGCATCAATTGCTTTTTTCCGATCTGATTTACTAGATACCAACCTTGCCCAGCGTTTAATTTTTCTAAATACTTCAACATCTCTAATATAATCAGGATGACTAAGATAATGATTGAGTATACGTTTCCCCATTCCATCATAATGAACATCTAAATCAAGATTACTTTCCCATAAATAACGAAGCATGTCTTGTCCTCTTCCATTAGCAAAGGAAGGAATCAAACATGTTCCACCTCTTTCTACAACCTCTACAACCCGATTAATGAACCGTTGAACTTCTGATTCACGATCGGGTTGGTTTTTACCAGCATATGTCGATTCTAGAAATAAAATATCACTTTTTATTGGTTTAGCACCAATAACACAAGGAGAAGATCTTGTATCTATATCTCCAGACCATAATAAATTTCTTTCACCAAATTGTATCTCCACCATAGCCGCACCTGGAATATGGCCTGCAGGTAAAAATCGCCATTTCCATTCACCATGTTCAACCCATTCATCGAAAGAATGTGTAACTATTTGGTCAAGTGCTTCTTCTAAGTCTCTTTTATCCCAAGGAAGTGGTTGTCCTTCTATTGAACTGACTTTGTAAGTATCTCTCCATATCATTTCAAGAACTGCAGCTGTTAATTCTGTACAATGTAATTTAGCTCCATGAGAAGCAACTACCCATGGTGCAAGACCGACGTGATCAAGATGAGAATGTGTCAAAATCACATCAGAAACAGGTGGCCCTTCTTCTGGATAGGTTGGTGGTTTTTTAGGAACAAAACCATAATCGATTTGTAATCGAGTTCCTGAACTATCTTCAAGAATGCATCCAACATTGCCAACCTCTGGTCCTCCTCCAAGAAAATGATAACGAAGTTTACCATCTTCAACAGGACTAGAATCATAATTTGTGGTTGAACCAGGAGTGTAAAGAACCATGATAACGATTTTCCGTAACTTCGATGTTTCATCAACCTTGGGTAAGGATGGAACGGCCCCCCTTCTTTCCAGTAGAAAATGAAAAATAGAGATTCGAGGAATAAATTTTTGATAAATTATCTGACTAACTATTATGTTCTGTCCGCGTTCTGACTTGAACACGTATTGCTTTTCACACTATTTTACATACAAAATTTAGTGTTGCTTTTCTTTTCTTAATGTTGCAGTGGAAATGAAGGGGTGGGTAACATCATTGAAAATGCAGTACCGTTTCGACATCATGTGGCACGTATACCAGACACGCTATTTGTTGTCGATGAAACGCGTTGTTTTGGTTGTGCAGCTTGTATTGCATTATGTCCAGTTGATGCGTTAATTTTAGATGATCTTCTTGTGATAGTTGATGAACCTGTGTGTACTCATTGTGAACTTTGTATTCCCTCTTGTCCAGTATTTGCATTATCTTTAGAAAAGGATTAGTGAAAAAATGAGAGTAGCAATTATTGGAGCTAATATCTCAGGGCTTGCTCTTGCTCATATTTTATATGAAAAATATGTTGATGATTTTTCGATTTATATTGTAGAAGAAAGAGCAGAAGTTGGCTTTCCTTGTTTAGGGTCAGGTCTTTTAGTAAATCATGAAAAATGGTTTGAAATATTGAATACCTGGCTAGGTTCTTCAACATATATTCCAAAATTAAATCAAAAATTTGGTTTAGCTTTTAGACGAGATTGGTTAGAGAAAGATCTCGCTCTTTCTTTAGTGAGTAAAGGGATTACAATCGATGTACGAACAACAGTTGTTTCTCAAAATAAAACCTCTCTTTCATTAATGGGGGTTGGTGGCATATCTTCTGTATGGGAAGGAGATATTGTAATTGATTGTAGAAATGAATCAAAATCAAATCTAATTGGCATTATTTCACAAAATTCACAAAAGAAAGGATGGCAAAGAAATGACAACACATGGGAGGGTTGGTATGAAAAATTACCTACAGAATATAATATATTACAAATCCTCAATTCCCAATCATCTTCTTTCGATGAAAACAATATTGATTTTTCATTAGAATCAGCAAAAAGCAATTCCCTAAAAATTTCACACATTTATCTCAATAGGTAATGCAAAAGAACAAACCTCTCCTCGGGTGGTTTAATGTGGTCCGCTGATGGCTCTATTTTACTAGATTACGTTCTCAATAATGATGTTGCTAGACATATTATTTTGATTGATCCAGATTCACAAGATAGTGAAGAAGCAGCTAAAAGATGTGTTGCTGCAGTTATTGCTGGAAGTAGAATGATATTTGTTGGTGGTTCAACAGGAACAGATAGTAATAATGTCCATGAAACAGTAAAAGCAATTCAAGAAGCTTTAGAATTATGCTCTTGGAATGCCTCCCAAGATTCTTCTTCTGATTCTGATTTTTGGGAAGTACCAGTTGTTTTATTTCCAGCAGCAGCCAATGCATTTTCCCCATCAGCAGATGGAATCACTTTCATGATGTTGATGAATAGCACATCACCAAAATTTCTTATTGAAGAGCAACTAAAAGGTGCTACACCAATTAAACAAGCAAATGTTACTCCAATATCAATGGGTTATGTTGTCTGCGCCCCTGGAGGAAAGGTAGGTGAAGTGGGTCAAGCAAACCTGATTGCAGAAGATGACATCAAAATCATCACAAGTTATGCAATATGTGCTGAATCATATGGTTTTTCTTCGATTTACTTAGAAGCAGGTAGCGGCGCAAATCAACCAGTATCTCCTAAATTAATTCAAGCAGTAAGAGAATCATGTAATCTAACCATTCTAGTTGGTGGCGGCATCAAAGATGGAAATACAGCACGTTTGGCAGTTGATGCAGGCGCAGATTGGATAGTTACTGGTAATTTAACAGAAGGATTTTCTGATGCCCATAGATTACAAACAACCCTTCAAATCTTCATTACAGAAATGAATTCATGAATAAGTCATTCATCAAGTTCATCAATATCTTTCAAAGCAGGAGCAGCAGAACCACCAGGGGCACTACCTTCTCTTGGTTCAGGTATTGAATCATCTTCTTCAATCCCCAACCCTTCTCTTCTAGCTTTAGTTTGTTCATGTGATCTCAATACACCCAAAGAATCTTGGAATGCCCCACTAACTACTCCTCTTGTTCTTTCTGATTTACGCAAACCATCAACTTCTGCAGCCATTCTATCATGAACTTCCTCTAAAGTTTTCAATTCAGCAGTGCGATCTGACAAACCACCTTCAATATCACTAATCGTTAGTTGCATTTGTTGTATTCTTTCATCTCGCTCAAATACGTCTCTATGTAATCTTCTTTCTCTTCTTCTTAGAGCCTCATATTCTCGATTTCTTTCAAGTAATCTACGTTTTAATTCCTCAATCTGTTCAACGAGATAATCATGTTCTGCTGAAATAGAACGAGGCCCATCCATCATTCTCTGCATTTGCCCATCTAATTCTTTGAGTCGAAGATCTCTTTGTTCCAACAAAGACTTTGTTTGTGTTACCATGTCTCGTAGTTTATCTCTTTCTTCTGAAACAGTATTATTTTCTATTTGTTCTGCTTCAATTTTACGATGAGCATCTTCTAATTCATGATTTAAATTTCTAACTTCATCAGCAGTAATTGAAGTTAAACCAGCCTCAGCAGCCTTTTCCAGAGCTTCCACTAATTGGTCTAATTTTGCTTCTAATTCACCAATAATGTTTGCTTGCGATTCAACTTTTTCTGAAAGATTGTTTTCATTCCGTTCCAATTCATCTATTCTAATTGCCCCAACAGAGTTGGCAATCGCTTCTTTTTCTCTTCTTGTATCATCAAGCATTCTTTCAAGGTGAATAATTCGTGCTTCTCGGTCACGCAAATCCTCATCTGCTTTCATTAAACGAGCCCTGTCTGGCGCGCCTAACTCTTCACGTTCAGATAAATCAAGTTCCATCACCCTATTTCTTTGATTTGAATTTGCTAAATCTTTGTTTGCTGAAGCCAATTCTTCCCATGCAGTAATTACTTCATCAACAAGTTGTTCCTGTCCATAACCAGATAACATTCCTGCCAATGCCGCACGGTCTACATCATCCCCCGCAGCTGCTTTTCCATTAGTGGTCTCCGCTCGTCCCATGCTCAATCAAACACCCTATCGCAAGCGGACCATTCTTGAACCTTCACCTTGACATTAGTCAAAAAAAGTCATTCTTGACCCCTTTTCAAGGCCACCGAATCAATCTCAACTGATAGCAGTATATTGGTCATCTGGCATTACCATTGACAGTTTTAACGCCCCATCAGCAACTCTTGCCATTGGATCATCAGCGCACCAAACACGTACATCACCAATATCAGCGAGTTCATCAGCCACGCGGTCAGCCAAACCATCGATTAGTGACCCACCACCAGATAGGATGATGTTGTTACGCAACAATGATTGATACTCAGGATCTGCACCAGAAACAATTCCTTTTACTGTTCTCACTAAGTGAGGTACTAATTCTTCACAAGCGATTTGAATTAAGTCACCGACATCAACAACTTGCTTCTTTCCATCAACAGAAAGTTCAACCATCTGTTCTCTTTCATCTCCACCAACATATGAACCCGCTTCCTTCCATTGACGAACCATATCTTTCGTTAGTTGAGCGCCTGTGAATTTCTTAGCAACTAATTCCATTAGGCGTTCATCAATCCAATCACCCGCTTCACTAACTGTAACTTGATCATCTTCACTAGGGAATGTTCCGTAGATACGGGCAACATCAGTTGTTCCCGCACCAATATCAACTACAATACTTCCACCAATTTCATCAAGACCAAAAGCAACTGCAAATGGTTCACTAACAACCATAATTGCGTTAACCTGGCCACGTAGAATGCTTACCAAGTTACTCTTATCAACGAATGAAATATGAGATGGTGAGCAAATTACACCAAAAACTTCGTCAAATTCTTCTGGGTCAACCGCTTCAACTAAGTGAGTAACAAATGATTTTGCCGCCGCCAAATTATTTTCATCATCTTGTGCGACTCCTGCTGAAAGAGGATAATACAAGTTACAAGCCAACTTATTTTTCAAAGCATCTCCTCCAAACAAAGTATCTCTCTTCAAGAAGTTACGAGCGATCGGGTCCTTGGGTTTCCCAACCACTGTTAACACACTTTCATTCGTTCCATTCGACGCAGAAATTGTCGATTGAAATGTTCCTAAATCTATTCCGATGTACAGTCTTTCACTCATCGTTATCACCTATATGCGGTGCTACCGCTAACGGCAGGGAGCCACTATCATGGTTTGAAGGTTCACCTTCGGAATTAATTTCTTCAACCACTAATTGAGTAGTTATTTTATGTCTTTCAACAATTATTAATCCAGTTGCGAACAAGATAATAATAATCATCACAAGAAACCAATATTTACTCAGGGAATCGCCACCCTGCTCTTCATTCTCCATTTCATTTTGAGTAATTACTAACCAAGGTGTTAATGTTTCCACAGCACTTCTCTCAACCCCCTTTACAGCTAATGCGAAACCAATTTTATCACCATTTAACCCAACGCCTCCGCTTTCAGGCCCGATGTTTATTTGATGGCCGATAATTTGTATTTCAACAAACTCAAAGTCATTGAGAATTTCAGATGAGATATGAACACCTTCAATCGTCTCAATATTTTCCTTTAATCCCTCTCCACCCAAATCATTTCCTAAGAATATTTGACCATCTGGTAAAGTAACAATGAGATCCAAATCATCGCGCGAATCAATATTTGGTGCTGAGTTCCAAACAAGGCGAGCATCGAAATCTTCACCAGCCACAATAGGCATTTTCCAAATCACATTTTCAGATGTTGAAAGAAACGGACCTGTGGCCCCCTCCCCCTTCCAATTATGATTAGAAACAGAATCAAGTGGATTTTCATCGACCCAATTTTCAACCATACCTTGCCAGTTGTTATCAGTCATTCTAAACGAATCATGAATCCAAATATTTGCGGCTGGGTCAACAGTAGAACTATTCATTTGGTCATTGAGATTTTCAAAATCAACAAGATTAGAGATATTCGGTCTCCCCCACCCTTGTTGATTATCTGGCGCCACCCCCAGCGTCAACTCCGCTTGTCGACCCCCTTCAAGCGAGTCAGCACTCAATACCATCAACGCCCTGATAAGTGGGCCAGACGGAGTAAACCCTTGAGCTAATGATAGATTACCATCTGTTAGATTATTATCAATAGATTCAACCCAATCGGGTCTTAATGAATCTGATGAAACAACATGTTTACTTTCATTTCCAGCAACCCAACCAGTTTCAACCATTTGTTGTATAATGGCCGCAAAAGCCGCTGCTTGCGGCGTTGCCATCGACGTTCCAGTTGAACTCCTCCACCCATCATTATTGGAATCGTGAATACCATCCCCCTTAGCCGAAATCACAGTTTCACCAGGGACAACAATAGTGACACCCATTCTCCCTTGGGCAGTTTCTTGTCTTGGTGAAAGAGTCCACAAATCATTAGTTCCATCTTTAGCCGCTGCACCAACTGATACAACATTCAATCCATTGGCAGGCTCCAAAACTTCATCTCCAGTGTTACCTGGAGCAACAAAAGAAACGGACCACGGTACTGAGAAGAGCCAAGTATCAAATTTACTTGTGCGTAGTGTATATTCTGTACTATCATCTCCCCACGAATCAGAACGTATTACGCTACCATGTGAACTAGCTTCCCAAAATAATTCCCCAATGTTTGGTATTTGCCAACCATCATCATCTACAACATCTTCAATCACTAGACGAGCCCCATGAGCAATTGAAGTCCCTTCACCAGGGGTGGCATTTATCCAATCACCATTATTTTCTGCGGAAACCTCCCAAATAGAGCGACATGCTAAACTTCCCGCTACATGGGTTCCATGCCGATAATTTTGATTATTTGGTGAATCCCAATCATCTACTGTTCCATTGAAGAATACAATTTTTCTATGATTTATTCCGGGTGTTCCGGTTGCATTATTCCATTCACTTCCCGAAGCACCCGGTTCTGTAGCCTCGCGGAAACAAGCATGGTCACGATCAATACCTGAATCCGCGTTAGTAATTATTACTCCAGTTCCATCTAATCCAAACAACCAAGCGGGTTGGCCAGAAATATTTCCGTGCTGCATTATTGCCGCCGCAACATCATTTCTTCCAACTGTTTCAAGCACCGGTTCAACCCAATGTATCCCGTGTATAATTTCAATAATTTGCCACCAATTTCCGAATTCATTACTTGGGGTGATTTGAATTATCTCTGAAAGAGGGGATCCCTGCATCGGTGAGAAAATAGTAATAGGATTCAAACCAATCATATTCAAAACAGTTTTAATTTCATCTTTTTCATTCACTTCCAATCTCGGCTCAAGAATAACGATGTAAGTTTCATATTCACCTACCAAACCTCTATATTCAGTAATTTTAGGGGGTATTTCTCCTTTTTCAATAGGGCCCCAAACTAGCATCTCATTAGCACTTAATTGACGTAATGGTACAACACCCTGCTCTTCTAAATCGTTCCAACTATTGACATCCCACGGGATATCAGATTGAAATATAACTTCACCAAACTCTTGCGGTTGTTCATGTAGCATCGGTGGGAGAGGGAAGACGAAAAAGAGTGCAAGAAAAACAACACTAGACCCCCTCGCCATGGTTTTGTCACCTCCCGTCGCGTTTAAGACGACAACCCAAGTCGGCGGCTCAATGAAGGCTTACCGAGTAGTGGGTAAATTCCCCAATGGAAAGATTATCCAATCATTTACACAAGATGTTGTGGCTAATGATGAAGATGAAGCACGCCATCGTGTTGAATCATCATTCGGTAGCCGACATAGAGTTACTCGTAGAGCGATAAACATCGCTAGTATCGAACAGATTGACCCAGCCACCTCAAATGAAGCAAGGGTCATTTCCGCATTCCGTGAGCGCGCAACCCCTGCGCCAGTAGCAACATCTCCATCAACAGAAGAAGAATAATCAATTCTTTTGTTGGTTTATT